>JBDUEC010000107.1:0-7784 GCA_040002655.1 Rhodoglobus sp.
CGCGAGTGCATCATGCCCACCAGGATGGTCGTGCGCGCGAGCGCTTAGGCTGGATTCATGACTGTGGATGTCGTCAACAACCCAGAGACCGGCAGCTACGACCTCGTGGTGGATGGCGATGCCGTCGGGCATGCGTACTACGAGCACCGGGGCGACACCCTCGTGTTCACCCATACCGAGATCGACAAGGATGACCGCCTCAAGGGCTTGGGATCGCGCCTGGTAGAGGCGGCTCTCGACGACGTGCGCGCATCGTCGACGAAGCGGATCGTGGCCGAGTGCCCGTTCGTGGCCCACTTCATCCGGGCGAACCCCGAGTACCAGGACCTGCTGGAGCGGTGATCTAGCCCGCGCTGTGCCGGCCAGCACGGGGCGGCAGGGTGTCTTCCCTGGTCTCGTCGAGATCGATGCGCACCTGGCCCTGGTACACGTTCTTGTCGCCGTCTCCTGCCACCGGCGCTGGCGCGGGCAGCACGGTCTGGCGATCGAGTTCGATCTGGGATTCGTACCGCGACGGATTGAAGATCTCGTCACCGATGCCCATCACTCCGCCGTGCGTTCCGGAACTCTTGGTCTTGTTGGTGAGGTCGATCCAGCCGAAGTGCTGCGCGATGTAACCGAGCCCAATGACCACAACGACGATGATGAGCACGATCCACGGTTCCACCCGACCAGCATAGGTCAGCGTTCCGAGGGCTCGACATCAGGGAACGCGGTGCAGCCACTCCTCGGTGCCGAACTTCTCGGTCACCAGAGCCTCGGCCTTGGCGAGTTCATCCGGGGTGACTTCACTCTCGGTGAGGCCGTACAGCCCCTTGAACGTGCCGATCATCTTCTCGATGATCACGTCGCGGCTCAACCCGGTCTGGCTGCGCAGCGGGTCAACCCGCTTCGCGGCGCTCTTCGTGCCCTTGTCACTCATCTTCTCGCGGCCGATGCGCAGAACCTGCACCATCTTCTCGCCGTCCATGTCGTAGCTCATGGTCACGTGGTGCAGCACGGCGCCGCTGCCCAGTCGCTTCTGCGCGGCTCCGCCGATCTTGCCGGTCGGGCTCGTGATGTCGTTGAGCGGCACGTAGCTCGCATCGATGCCAAGGCTCTTGAGGGCGACGATCACCCACTCGTCGAAAAACGCGTAAGAGTCGGCGAAGGTCATCCCCTGCACCAGGTCTGACGGCGCGTAAATCGAGTAGGTGATCACGGAGCCGGCCTCCATGAACATCGCCCCGCCGCCGCTGATGCGCCGCACGACCTCGAACCCGTACTTCTCCGCGTTCTCCGGGTCAACCTCGTTCTTGTAGGACTGGAAGCTGCCGATGACGACCGCGGCCCGGTCCCACTCCCAGATGCGCAGTGTCGGCTTACGGCGGCCCTCGCCGACTTCCTCTGCAAGCACCTGGTCGAGTGCCATCTGCAGCTGCGGTCGCACTGGGCCGCCGTGAATCAGCTGCCAGTCGTAGTCCTTCCAGCTGGTCGCCTGCTGGAGGGCGCGACGGATGGCCGTGGAGACCGAGTCCGCTGAGAACCCCAACAGGGTGGCGTCCTCGGGGAGCGCCCTCTGGATCGCGTCGGTGATGCGGCGCGCGTCGGCATCCGCTGGCAGTCCCTCGACGGCGGCGTTGATCGCGTCGAGCGCGGAGTCGGGTTCGAGGAAGAAGTCGCCGGCGAGACGGAACTCGCGAATGCGGCCATCGACCACCTCGAGGTCGACCACCACGAGCTTGCCGCCAGGAACCTTGAATTCACCGTGCATGGTTCCAGCGTAATCGTGTGGTCTCGAGACCGGCTTCGCCGCCTCGACCAGCGTTTAGCGCACGTAGCGCAGGATGAGCGAACCATCGCCGAGGAGCACATGGGCGAGGCCCATGCCCTGGTGCACCTCGGCGGGCGAGGTCGCGATGCGGGGCGCCGCGCCACCCTCGAGCAGCGGGGCGATCGTGATACACAGCTCGTCCACCGCGCCGGCCGCGAGCAGGGTGGCGAACAGGGCAGGGCCACCCTCGCAGTGGATGCGGCCCAGCCCCCGCGAGTGCAGCTCGGCCAGCAGAGTGGCCACATCGAGTTCCGTCTCTCCGGTGACCACGACATCCGCTACGGGGGCGAGCCGCTCCCGCGCCGCGGCCGACGATGCACCGGTCGTGAACACGATGGGGCGCACAGGGGCGTCCGCGAACACAGGCGACTCCGGGTCGAGATCGAGGCGGCCAGAGACGATGGCGAAGGCGGGCTGGGGCGTCAGGCCGCGGGCCGCGCGAGAGTGCTCGGCCGCGGCATCCAGTCGCATCGGCCCGTACCCCTCGTCGCGCATGGTGCCAGCGCCCAGCAGCACCACGTCGCAGAGCGTGCGCAGCAGCTCGAAGACCCGATGGTCGGCGTCGCTGCCGAGGCCCGCGGACTTTCCACCGCTCGTCGCGGCGCCGTCCACGCTCGAGACGAAGTTGGCACGCACCCAGGTGCCGGCGTCGGGTGGGCGATCGTAGAGCTCGAGGATCCGCTCGTCATCGATCGCGCTCTCGGCGGTCGGGAAGAGCAGGTCGATGGTCATGTCACTCCTCGGGCGAGAGGTTGTGGCGGGCGTACGCGGGGTCGCGGAAGCCGAGGATCGCCTCCGTCATGCGTACGGCATCCACCGTCTGCGGAATGTCATGCATTCGCACGATCCGGGCACCCTTCATGATGCACACGACAGCGGCCGCGAGGGAACCCTCCAGGCGGTGCCCCTGCTCACGATCCAGGGTCTCGCCCACGAAATCCTTGTTCGAGACGGCCACGAGTGTCGGCAGGCCGATCGCCACGACTTCCTCGAGTCGACGCGTGAGCTCGAGGGTGTGGAAGGTGTTCTTGTTGAGGTCGTGGCCCGGATCCACGATCAGCCGATCGAGCAGGATTCCGGCCGCGGTGGCTCGGTCGATACGCTCGCGCAGGTAGTCGACGACCTCGGAGACGACGTCGTCGTAGTGCGGCAGTTCCTCGCCGCGGGGGGTGCCCTTGCTGTGCGTGAGCACCAGCTGCGCCTCGCTGTCGGCGACGACCCTGGCCATCTCCGGGTCCCACAGGCCGCTGGTGTCATTGATGACGGATGCCCCGGCCGCAATGCTCTGCCGTGCGACCTCGGCCGTGATCGTGTCGACGGAGATGACTACATCGCTGCTGCCCGCAATGGCGGCCACCAATGGGACGACGCGCTCCAGCTCCTCCTCGAGGGTGACCGCCGGGCCGCGACCGAACGGTACGCCGCCGATGTCGACCCAGTCCGCGCCGTTGGCGACCGCCGCAAGCGCGGCATCCACCGCTCGGTCGAGTGCGAAGGTCGACCCCTTGTCATAGAAGGAGTCGGGAGTGCGGTTGACGATCGCCATCACCGCCACCTGGCGCGAGAAGTCGAACGAGCGCGCGCCGATGATCCTCTTCATCCGCGCGGGTTAAGCGCCGAAGCGCTCATCAAGCCACCCGATCAGGTCGGCGAACACCTCGGCGCGATTGGTCTCGTTGAACACCTCGTGGCGCGCCTCCGGGTAGACGATGGCCCGGATGTCGGTGAGCCCGGAGCGCTCGACGTACGCATTCGCCAACTTCTCGATGCTCGCCTCGCCGCCCAAGGAGTCCTCACTGCCGATCATGATGAGCAGCGGGATGTCTTTCTCGAACTTCTTCGATGGGCGCCCGAGCAGGCGCAGCCCGTCCGGGATGCCGAACAGCTTCGCCGCGGTGGCGGTGAAGGTGAGCGGGTCATCGGCGAACTGGGTGTGCACGGCCGTGTCCCGGCTGAGCCACTCGTTGCCGGTGGTGCCCAGGTGCTTGTGCTTGGCATTGAGGTTGCCGCCGTTCATGTCACGCAACGTGCGGTACGCGGTGCCGGTGAGCACGGCCGCGTCGTAATCGGCGGCGTGCTTGTTGAGGATGATCTGCGCGATGAGCGAGCCCCAGGAGTGCCCGAGCAGCACGAGCGGCACGCCGGGGTTCTCGTTGCGCACGATCCTGGTGAACTGCCGCACGGCCGCGACCGTGGCGCGGTGGCCCCCAACGCCGAGCCGTCCCAGTCGCGACAGGTCGCCACCGTACTGTTCCACTCCGGTCTGGCCGTGCCCGCGGTGGTCGTCGGCGTAGACGGAGTATCCCGCCCCGACGAGTTCCTGCGCGAGTTCCTCGTAGCGCAGGGCGTGGTCCCCGAGGCCATGGGCGAGTTGCACGACTCCGCGCGGCTTCGCCGCCTTCCACACGTAATAGTGGATGGTGACGCCCTCTGCGTCGGTGTACGTGCGGTCACTCCTGACGGCCGTGAACTTGGGCATCCAGCCTCCTCGCTGCCCCAATAGTACGGCGAAGCGGGTTGCTGGCCCGGGCAGAAATTGAGTTAGCCGAACTAATTAGCTAAGCTAAGTAATTGTGTCGTCCACCCCCGATGAGGATCTGCGATTCGCGATCCTCCGCCTCAGCCGCAGAATGCGCCTCGAGCGCGTCGATGGCGACGTCACCGACTCCCAACTCTCGGTGCTGTTCGGCATCGTCAACAACGAGGGCCTCACGATCGGCGTGCTCAGCGATCTCGAGCGCGTGACCCCACCCTCGATGAATCGCACCGTCAACGGGCTGGTCGAAGCCGGGCTCGCGACGCGCACCGGATCGCCGGACGACGGCCGAAAGGTGATCGTGGTCGCGACGGAGCAGGGCAAGCGGCTGGTGCTCGAGACCCGCCGCAAGCGGGAGGCCTGGTTCTCGACGCAGCTCTCCTCTGTGACGCCCGACGAGCGCGCTGCGCTGGATGCGGCATCCCCGATCCTGAGGCGGCTCGCCGACAGTTGAGTGCCATGTTCCGCTCCCTCCGGGTGTTCAACTACCGGCTCTGGTTCGCCGGGGCCCTTGTCTCGAACACTGGCGGATGGATGCAGCGCACCGCCCAGGACTGGATCGTGCTGACCGATCTCACCGACCACGACGCGACGGCCCTCGGAATCACGATGGCCCTGCAGTTCGGTCCACTGCTGCTGCTCATGCCGGTCGCCGGTCTCGCCGCCGACCGGTTCGACCGCCGCCGCATGCTGATGTGGACGCAGGCGACCGCGTGCGCGCTCGCCCTCGGGCTCGGCATCCTGGTGATCACCGGCACCGCGACCGTGTGGTGGGTCTACGGCTTCGCACTCGCCCTCGGAGTGGTCACCGCCTTCGACACCCCGGCCCGCCAGGCCTTCGTCTCCGAGTTGGTGCAGGATGCCGACCTCCCGAACGCGGTTGCGCTCAACTCCACGTCGTTCCAGTCCGCTCGACTGATCGGACCGGCCGTCGCGGGCGTGCTCGTGGCCGCAATCGGCGCCGGCCCGGTGTTCCTGATCAACGCCCTCTCCTTCGCCGGGGTGCTCACCTCCCTGTTCCTCATCCGCACCTCGCAGCTGCGCAAGGTTGTGCGGCTGAAGCCAGCGAAGGGGCAGATCCGCGACGGGCTGCGGTACGTGCGCTCGCGGTCCGACATCCTCATCGTGCTCGTGATGGTGTTTCTGGTCGGCACGTTCGGTTTCAACTTCCCGGTGTTCATCGCCACGATGTCCACTGTGGAGTTCGGCAAGGGCGCCTCCGAGTTCGGGCTGCTGTCCTCCATCATGGCGGTGGGCGCAGTGGTCGGGTCGCTGCTGGCTGCGCGGCGCAACCGGGTGCGGCTCGGCGTGGTGATGATCGCATCCGCCGCCTTCGGGCTGGCGTGTGGGCTCGCCGCGCTCGCACCCAGCTACCTGGTGTTCGGGGCGACACTCGCCCTGGTCGGGGTCTGCTCGCTCACCATGATGACCACGGCCAACGCCTACGTGCAGACCACCACAGAACCCGCGATGCGCGGCCGGGTGATGGCGCTCTACATGGCCATCTTCGCCGGCGGCACCCCGATCGGAGCCCCGGTCGTTGGGCTCGTCGCCAACACGCTCGGTCCCCGCTGGGCGATGGGCGTTGGTGCACTCTCGGGAGTCCTGGCCGGGTCGATCGCCCTGGTCTGGCTCGTGACGACGCGCGGCATGCGAGTCGCCCGGCATCCGGATTCGTGGTGGCGGCTGCGCGTGCGGTTCGCCCCCACTGACCGCGACCTGGCGACCCAGGAGATCGCGATCGTCGAGCCGACCGCGCTGCGCACCAGCTAGGGGCGCTTCCGACTGCGCACGAACCTGACTACGCGCAGCCAACGGGATCTCACTCACCCAGAGTATGGGCGGCCTGCTGACCGAGCGCGTCAGTCCAGTTCGAAGACCAGCCGCAGCGCTTCGCCGATCTCGTCGAGTTCGGCACGGCTCACGTGGCCGACCAGCTTGCCGAGCCGAGCGGGATCCACCGCCGCCGTCTGTTCTACGAGCACCTGCGATCGCTCGCCGGCGACCAGCACGGTGGGCCGGAAGATTCGCGGGACCGCGGAGCGCGAGGTTGGGGCCACCAGGAGAGTCGAGAGGATCAAGTCGTTCGACTGCAGCACGATCGCGAATCGAGCGCCGGCCTGTTCGTGACCGCGAGCACCGCGCGGGGCTCGCAGTTCGTGGATGTCACCGCGCACGCAGGTCATCCATGTGCGCCAGTATCTCGCGGCTCTCTGCGATGTCGCCCGCGTCATCCACAAGCTCGGCCGACTCGCGGCGCATCTGGTCCCGCTTGCGAAGCCGCACGGAATCGAGCAACGCCTGGCGGATCGCGACCGAGACGGAGGTGCCGTCGGCCGTCAGCTCGTCGAGCGCACGCTGGGCATCTGCATCTGTACGGAAGTTGACGACGGTCATGCTCCATTGTAAGACAACTGTCTTACGCCTCGCGCGTGATCTCCACCTTCACGAACAGCTTCGACCCGTAGGGGCCGGCGTACACGCCGCGCAGCGGGGGAACGTCGTTGTAGTCGCGACCGCGGCCGACGAGCACGTGGCGGTCCCCGATGTCGATCAGGTTCGTCGGGTCGAACCCGCGCCACTCACCGCAGAACCACTCCACCCAGGCGTGCGACTCACCGGTGACCGTCTCACCGATTCCGGCGCTCGGCTTCGGGTGGAGGTATCCGCTCACATAGCGCGCAGGGATGCCGACCGCGCGCAGGGCGCCGATCGCGAGGTGCGTGATGTCCTGGCAGACACCCTTGCGGTGCGCCCACGCCTCCGCTGCTGTGGTGTGCACGCCGGTGACGCCCTGCATGTACTCGACGGCGTCGCCGATGGCCGTGCAGATGGCGAGCGCGGCCGCACACGGGTCCGCCGCTGTGGCCACGGCCGCACGGGCGAGGTCGACAACCTCAGCGGGCGGGTCAGTGCGCCGGGTTTGCTTGGTCTGCTCGACGAACTCCGTAGCGCTTTCGATCTTCGCGGCGAGCTCAACCCAGCCGAGGCTTTCGCTGCTGTGCTGACGCGGGCGCACCTCGACCAGGCTCGTCGCGGTGAGGGAGAGCTCACTGTGCGGGGTCAGGATCTCGAAGCTGGCGACGCGCGAACCCCAGTAGTCGACGTAGGTGTGCTGGCTCGAGATCGGCAGGATCTCGAGGTTGCTGTACAACACCAGCTGGCCCTCCGAACTGACCGGCAGCATGCGCGCCTCGTTGTAGGAGGCCGTGACGTCGCCGCCGTAGTGGAAGCCCGTGATGTGCTTGATACGAAGGCGATTCACGTGGTCTCCCCCACCCAACTCGGTGCGGCGTTGGTGGGGAAGTAGCGCTGGCGGATCGCCTCGGATGCGGCGCTCGTGGCGAGCTGCACGTTGTCCATGTGCCGGGGCAGGTCCTCGAGAATCTCGGCGATCGGGCGGTACTCGAGCTCGCTGCGGATCTGGCCGAGCAG
>JBDUEC010000108.1:0-7762 GCA_040002655.1 Rhodoglobus sp.
CTTCCCTTCGACAGGGAGATCGCCGCGGGAGCCTTCCCGCCCGCGACGACCGGCAATGACGCAGGTGCCGAGTCGGCGAACAGGCTGATCGTGGGTGGGAGCACGGAGTCGTACTGCAGCCGGATGCCCTGCTCGCCCAGGTGCAGATCCGCCGATGGCGACGAGGAACTCGGCACCGGTTGGCGCCACTCCATCGCGCCGAGCTGCGCCGCGCTCACCAGCACCGTGCCGTCATCGGCAGTAATGTCGCCCACCGTCAGATCGAGCAGGTACCTGCTCGACTGGGCAAAATCGACGACGAACTGCTGCAGCTCGCACGGAGCGTCTGCGCAGTCCGTAGTCGGCACCGTGTAGGTGTTTGTGCCATCGAGCAGGGCGATCTTGACCAGGTCCGGCGAGTTGCCCGACGGACGCCCCAGTTGCAGGGTGAGGCTCGTGTCAGTTCCCGCGATGGCGGCATCGAGGCTCACCGTGACGCGCAGCTCGGATGCCTGCAGTGTCGTGTGCGACACCGGTTGCGTGCGAAGCAGCCGCGCGACGTCGGCCGCACTTTCGGTGCCGTACGACGACGGCCAGAGGGCGATGCCCGGCAATCGCGCGCTGTCCACGGCCAGCACTCCGCGGTCGTCCGACGTGTGCAGCTCAACCACCGCCATCGCCGAGTGCCCCCCGGGGTCCGCGCTGCGCACGGAGTTGAGCAGCACCTGGGCCGAGACCGGTCCGACGGAGAGCACCCGGTCGGCACCGACCTCCACCGTGGCCTGATCCTGCCAGGCCCGGTCGGCCACGTTCGCGGCCGAGACCGCGAACCCGAGCAGTCCGAACGACACAACGAGCAGGAGCACGATCCAGTGGGTGCCGGCGCCTCGAGCAAGACTGAGCGCGGCGAGTGCCGTTCGCAGTCGGCCGCGCGCGAGCCCCCTGCGCCCGATTCGTTCGGCCGGAATGCCGATCGCGCGCGCCGCGACCAGGCCGAGGCCGAGCGAGACGCAGAGCGGGGTGAGTAGTGCGACTCCGGAGGCGGTGCCCATGGCGACCGCCTGGTAGCCGGCCACCAGGGCGATCGTGCCCACAGCGATTTCGACGCCGCCCGCCACCCGACCTCGGCGACGCATCCTCGCCGTGCGCAGCAGGCTGATGACGGGGGCGGAGAGATCCCGCACCTGTGCGAGGAGGCACGCTATGAGTGCGCCGAGCACGGCGACTCCCGCGTACACGAAGGACAACGGGTTCACCTCCACCGGAGGGCTACCCGGCAGCACGAATCGCGCGATGAGGCCAGCCACCGCGAGCCCAAGCAGGTACCCGGGCAGCAACGCGAGCAGCACGGGGGCCGCCGTTTCAACCGTCGCGAGAAGCACACGGCCGCGGGATGGCACGCCCCGGAGCGCGGTCAGCCCCAGCTCGCCCCTCCTGCCCTCCATTGCCCCTCCGACCGCGATGAACAGCACCAGCCAGCACAGCAACACGAGGGGCGCGACCGAGGGCAACAGGCTGTTCGCCAGTTGTCGCTCACTCGCAGCCAGGCGCAGCGCCAGCTGGTGCAAGTCGCTGGGATTGGTGAAGTACCCACCCGCCGTCAGAGTGCCGCTCATCCCCTGGAGGCTGCTCTGGAAGGCATCGAGATCCGCGAACGAGGCCGGCGTCATCAGCACATCGACCGTCACCAGTTGGTGCGAGCTCATCGCCGTCAGGGTGCGCTGCGTCGCGAAAGCGGCCGTGCGGCCGTCCCCCAGCAGCTCCGTGCGCCCGGCCCAGTAGAGGTCGTCGGAGTCGAGTGGGGCATACAGTCCCACGACCGTCAAGCGCGTTGCTGGCGCGACCGACGCGTCCCCTGGTGCCGACTGGATGGAGAATGCTACGTCGTCTCCGGGCACCACTCCGATGACCCGGGCGGCATCCTCTCGCAGCACGACCTCCCGGTCCGCGGTCATGCATCGGCCACTGACCATCACCAGGTGTTCGCAGACGTCCGAGCGCCAGACCGCCGTGACCTGCTGCACGGCGGAGGGACCCTCAACGGCACCCGAAACCATCGCACCGAGAACAGTGCTGGCGCCCGTTGGCGGCACCAACGACACGGCCTGCGGTGTCGACCCGCCCACAGTGGGGTCGTCGGCCGCGATCGCGGCCCTGAGCACCTGGTCTGAAGCGGGTAGCGCGCCCACCTCGACGGTTCGCAGCGAAACGGTCGCGGCGGCCTGGTAGAGCGGACCGGCCGCCGCTGCTGCCGCAGCCAGTCCGGCGAGCGCGAGAGTGATCACGGCGCGACCCGGCCGCGCACGCATCATCGCCCAGATCAGGGAGATCACCGAGGCACCTCCGCCGCCTTCTCGACGCTCGCGCGGATCAACGACCGACCGGCAAGCAGCGCCGCCACCAGCAGAACGGCGGTGGCCAGGATGATCGCCGCACCGGGAATCGCCAGGTTCGGTTGGGGAGCGGGCTGGGTTCCCACCATGACCTGCCGCTGCAGCGTCCACATGAGAGCAGCCGTCAGCGCACCGATCGGCGCCGCCACGAGGATCATGGCCACGTTGCCCCAGCGCGCGGCCCTGGTTGCGGCGGCCAACGGAACACCCTGGGTTCGCAACGCGGCGAACTCGCTGGCGCGAACGCGACGATCGGTTGCCGCGACCACGAGCAGCCCCAGCAGAACCACGAGCACGACGAGCGCCGAAGCGGCGAACTGCAGGCGCGCCGCCAAGCCGGAGCCCAGGGACTCGTCATGCGCGACCCACGATGCGATCGTGTCGTCCGAGAGCACCTGCAGTCCGGCCGAGGTCAGCCGTTCCACGGCGTCGTCAGGGGCCGCCTTTCCCAGCCACACCTGCAGGGTGGCAGCACCGTCCGGATCAACGCGGGTGGCGTAGTCGAGGTCGAACAGGAAACCGCTTCGCGCGAGCCCCGGCAGTACAGGCGACGTGCGGATCTCCTCCTGCTCAGATGGGGCAGGCGCGTCGACCGTTGCGTCGGTCTCGTCGTCGGGCGCAGGTCGTGCGGCAATCACCGGCAGCGGGATCGGCCCGTCGTTGACGTAGAGCCTGATGTCCGTGCTCGGCGCCGTGCCGACGGGCGGCGAGTACTTCAGCGACACGAAGGCCTCCTTGGCAACGTGCCCGTCCGCACCCGTCTCGTCGCCCTCGGTCTCACCCGTGAGGATGGTTGTCAGGCTCTCTGATCCGAGGGCGACTCGCCACAGCGAGGCCGCCTCGATCGATTCGCCGGAGACCAGGGTGCGATCCGGCTCCCGCTGGGTGAGCGCAGTCAAGCGGATGTCCGCCGGCGACCGCGGGAAGCTCAGCCAGGCGAGCCGGCATCCGGGTTCGGTCGCGCACTCCGGCAGGGCGAACCGGTAGGTCGCCGGACCGGCTTGCGGCGCGACATCCACTGCGCTGCTGATCGCCTCGCCCGACGGCCCGACCAGTCGGGCGATCACGTGCATGGGCTGGCCCATGGTGCGCGTCACAGTGAGGTCCAGGTCGAGGCCCGTGCCCGTGACGACGAGCGACTCCGCGACCGAAGGGTGTATCGCTGCCACGGCATCCCGCGCAGATAGCGTCGCGCGCTGCGGCCAGAGCGCAACGGCGGCCAGGCGGGAGCTGTCGACGCCGATCGAGCTGCCGTTGTTGTCGACCGAGCGGGTGGCGGCCATCGCCCACTTGCCGTCGGGGTCGGCACGGTGCACGGCTGCCACCAGCTCGGGAGCGGATGCCGCGTAAACGGTGAGCACCCTCGGGGCACCCAGTTCGAGCTGGGCCTGCTGTTGAGACCCGACCGAAGTGACGTTCCACGCGCTGGCGGAGTATCCGACGAGCGCGATTGCCACGATCGCCATCGCCATCACCCGGTCGGCGCCGGGGCGTCGTGCCAGTTGAAACCCGGCGATCGCGGCCGAAACTCTGCCGCGGTGCAGCTGGTCGGCGGCGAGCGCTGTGGCAATCGGACGCACGAGCCCTGCGACCAGGAGGCCAATGACCAGCGCGACCAGCACCGGCATGAGCAGTACCAGACCGCCCAGCTGGTCGGGAGCGGCGTACGACTGGCCGATCGCGGCGCCGCAGATCACGGTCACCACCAGCTCGATCAGGCCATAGGGCCTGCGCCGGCGAGCGGGCACGTCGCGCAGCGCGTCACCCACCGAAGCACCCACGGCTCGACGCTCGACGATTGCGGCACCCACCAGGGCGATCACCAGGGTCGCGACCGCGACGACCAGGGCGGGAACATCCAGCCGAACGGCCGCAGATCCCGCGAAGGTGAGGGACGTGACCACGTAGACCGCGAGCCAGCCAAGCGCAACGCCGACCGGTGTCGCCACCAGCAGTAGCAGTGCCGTTGGCCCGAGCGTCAGGAGCACGCGGTGGCGTGTGGGAGCCCCCCGTAGCGACCCGAGCACCCCCTCGGTGCGTCGTTCGATGGCCGTGTACGCAAGGGCCACGAGCAGCACGAGCCAGCTGACGAGAAGCAGCTCGACCGACCCGAGCGGAACGGTCTGGGCCAGGTCCGCTCGGCTCGATTGGATGCGGGCGAGCAGCGGGGAGACGCCGTCGACCACCTGCACGTTCGGGATCCCTGAGCTGAGGTCGGCCAACGAAGCAACCACTGAGCTGAGGTTGTCCGCCCCCACGGCCGAATCGTGCAGGTAGAGATCGGCCGTCGCGAGGAGAAGATTTGCTCCGAGTGTGTCGATAGTGTCTGCCGCCACGAACAGCGGATTGGTGACTTTCAGCGGTTGCGGTGTCACATCGCTGCGTCCCGCCCAATACGGGTCGCCATCGCGTTGGGTGGCAACGGGATCGTAGATACCGGTGACGAGCAGGGTGGTCGGATGGTCCGATTTACTGGGTTGGAACTCGAGACTGGCCCCGACCGTGACTCCGAGCAACCGTGACGTCGGCTCGCTGATCATGACCTCACCGGGTGCGGTCGCGCATGCGCCGTCGAGCAGAGACAGGTGCTTACACTCGTTCTCGCGAGTCACCACGGGCGCGCCCGTCTCCTCCCCTGACGCGGACGCGGCGCGCCCCACGACGAGCACACCGGTGACCTGGGTCAGCGCGCTCCCTGCCGGTGCGGTCACGTGCCGACCGAGATCGTCGAGCCCCGCCGCGTAGCCGTCGACTCCGGAGATCGTCGACGTAAACGTGACGGCACTACTGGCTGGGGTGGCTGATGCCAGTGCGGCGGCCACCGTCGCCCGGTCCGCCGCCGCGGCATACAGGGGTGCTGCCGTGCCTGCGGCGATCGCGAGCACCGCGAGCACCAGGAGGCACGCCGATTGCGCGCGCCGGCTCAGCAGCACACCCAGCACGAGACGCAGCATCAGCCTCGTACCAGCTCGGCCGAACCGTCAACGAGGTGCAGTTCCGAATCGCAGGCGGCCGCCGCTTCAAGGTCGTGGGTGGCGAGCACGACACACGCACCGCGCTCTGCCTCCAGACGAAGCAGGTCGAGCACGCGGTTGCGATTGGTCGCATCCAACTCGCTCGTGATCTCGTCGGCGAGCAGCACCCGGCCAGCGAGAGCCAGCCCGCGCGCGATCGCGGTGCGCTGCTTCTGCCCGCCCGACAGCTCCTCGACCAGTTGCCCCGCCTGGGTGACGAGTCCGACCTGCTCGAGCGACTGCGCCGCCGCCCGCCGGGCATCCTCCGGCAGAAAGCCGTTCGCGAGCAGCACGACCTGCACGTTCTCCGCTGCGGTGAGGATCGTGGCCAGCCCAAGGTCCTGCGGAATCAGCACGACGCTGCGCGCGACCGCGTCATCCCGGTCGAGAAGCGGACTTCCCTCGACCTCGACTGTGCCGGCGACGGGACGGAGGATTCCCGCGAGCGCACGCAGCAGCGTGGTCTTGCCTGCGCCGGATGCTCCGGTGACCGCGAGCATCCGTCCGGCTTCGGCGCGCGCCGTAACATCGCGGAGCACAGGGATGCCTGCCACGTACTCAACCGTCGCCCGGTTGACATTCACCACCGACGTCATCGTCGTCCCCACATCAAGGCGATGCTGACCACCGGAAGGGGATCCTGGCTCACACCGCGACCTATAGGATATCGATTTACCAGTCTGGGGCGAAATCTGAATTCGCCCAGCTCGGCCGGTCCGCGGGCGCTCAGAAGCGGCGCGTGAACGGGAGCGGCTTGCGCATCCGGATCAGCAGGATCAACGGCACCAGCACGTACGGCCCGTTGTAGAGCAGGAACACCAGCGGGTTCGGTGTGCGCTCGGCAGCGCTCCCGAAGAACTCAACGCCGAACACCGGGATCGCGGTGAGCGAGATGATCATGGTCGCGTAGATCACGGCGAACAGCTGGATGCGGTTCCAGCCCTTGATCAGCGAGATGATAAGCAGGATGTAGAACGCGCCGTAGATGAAGGCCGAGGTGCCGCTGATCATGCGGAGCCACACCGGATGCGACTGGTACAGCGGGTCGTACTGCGACGAGTACGTGTAGTTCCACTGCACGAGGATGTTCGGGGAGTCTGCCACCTGGTCGAGACCGAGGCCCTCCACCGAGTCGCTGATGATCGACGTCACGATGAACACGGCGAAGATCACGATGAAGAAGATGTCGATCGGTCGCTGGCGCAGCGGCAGGTTCTTGACCTCGACGGAGGGGGCGGTGATGGCGGTATCGGTCACGCCAACATGCTAGCCATCGGTCGGCCGTTCCGCAGTTGCACTGCGACCCGTGCCGTGTCAGGGTTGGAGCGGCAATACTCCCGACCCAGAGTGAGACAGTGAAGATCTTCATCGGTTCCGCGCCCACGCGCTGACCAGCAGCACCCTTCCCGGGGTTCTCCGTCAGCGCATCCCTGACGCTCGATGGAGAATCACCTTGTCTACTTCACTTCCCCCTGCCGTGGTCATTACGGCACTCGGCTTCGCCTGGCCCAACGGCACCACTGCGTTGCACGACATCACCGCGAACTTCGGTCGCGGGCGCACCGGGCTCACCGGTCGCAATGGCTCCGGCAAATCCACCCTCCTGCGGCTGATCGCCGGCGAGCTGGCGCCGACCGAAGGGTCGGTCGTGGCATCCGCTGCCATCGGCTACCTGCGGCAGGATCTGGCGTTGGCGGTCGACGACACGGTGGCGCAGGCGCTCGGCATCGCCGAACGCAGGGCGGCACTCGCCGCAGTTCTCGCCGGGCACGCCACCGCGGAGGACTTCGAGACCGTCGGCGACGACTGGGATCTCGAAGAGCGCGCGGTCGAAGTGCTCGCCGACCTCGGTATGCCCACGACGTCTGAGGTGCTGGATCGCGCGCTCGGCACACTCTCCGGCGGCGAGACCGTGCTGATCGGGCTCGCCCGGTTACGGCTCGCTGGCGCCGCGATCACGCTGCTCGACGAGCCGACCAACAACCTCGACCGCCGGGCGCGCGAGTCGCTCTACGCGGCCGTGCGAAGCTGGAAGGGTGCCCTCATCGTCGTGAGCCACGACCGCGAGCTGCTCGACCTGATGGATGAGACGGCTGAGTTGTTCCAGGGCGGCATCCGCACCTTCGGGGGCAACTTCTCCGCCTACGAGGAACAACTGCGCATCGAGCGCGAGGCGGCGGAGCGTGGCATCCGCTCCGCAGAGCAGGAACTGCGCATCGAGAAGCGCCAGCGGATCGACGCGGAGGTGAAGCTGGCGCACCGCGCGAGGTACGCGAAAACTGACTACGAGAACAAGCGGATGCCGAAGATCGTGATGAACGAGCGCAAGTCCGAAGCGCAGGTCTCCGCCGGGAAGCACCGCACCATGCGCGCCGC
>JBDUEC010000109.1:0-7724 GCA_040002655.1 Rhodoglobus sp.
CTCGAAACCACCACGCACGCGCGGCACCGTGGTCTCGAGACCGTCGCTGCGCTCCGCCTCGACCAGCGAAATTACCGCAACGTTTCCAAGACCTCGATGACGTGCGCCGGATCGGTCTCGGGGTTCACGAAGGCAAGCCGCAGCACGGTCTGGCCGCGCCAGGTTGTCGGTACACAGAGGATCACTCCGGCCTCCGACTGCGCGTGGGACCAAGTGTCGTAGTCCGCGTCGCTCCAGCCCGGGCGGTCGAACACCACGACGGAGAGCTCGGGTTCGCGCACCAGGCGCAGGTGGTCGCTGGCACGGATGGCGTCTGCGACTGTGCGCGCGGTCGCGAGCGAGAGCTCGACGGCATCCCGGTACCGGTCGGTGCCATGGGTCGCGAGGCTGAACCAGAACGGCAGGCCGCGGGCCCGGCGGGAGAGGTGCAGCGCGAGATCGCTCGGGTTCCACGACTCGCGGTCGACGTGGTCGAGGTAGCTCGCGTGCTGCGAGTGCACGGCGCGCGCGTGCTCGGGCTCGCGGTAGAGCAGCGCACAGCAGTCGTACGGCGCGAACAGCCACTTGTGCGGGTCCACGATGAAGCTGTCCGCCAGTTCGATGCCGTCGAACAGGTGACGCACGCTCGGGGCAGCGAGCCCAGCGCCGCCATACGCGCCGTCGACGTGCAGCCAGACGCCGAACTCACGACAGACGGATGACACGTCTGCCAGGTCGTCGATGAGCCCCTCGTTCGTGGTGCCGGCCGACGCAACCACGGCGAACACGTCGGGGTGGGATTCGAGCACGGCACGCAGCGCGGCCCCGGTGAGGTGGCCGCGGTCGTCGATGGGAACGTCCACGACGTCGACGTCGAGCGCCTTGGCGGCCGAGTGGATGGACGAGTGCGCGTTCGAGGTGCACGCCAGTTGCCAGCCGCCGGGCGGTCGACCCCCGCGCCGGGACTTCGCGGTTTCGCGCGCGGTCATCAGGGCGGACAGGTTGCCACTCGTGCCGCCGGAGACGAAGCATCCGCCCGCCGTATCCGGCCAGCCGAGCAGTCCGGTGATCCAGGCGAGCGCCTCGTTCTCGGCGTAGATGGCGCCCGCGCCGGCCTCCCACATGCCGGCGAAGATGTTCGCGGCGCTGGTCACCAGGTCGAATGCGACCGCGGCGCGGGTGGGTGCCGCGGGGATGTACGCCAGGTTGTACGGGTCGTCCTGCGACCGGGTGGCGGGCTCGAGCACCTCGTTGAACACGCGCAGCGCGGCATCTCCGCCGATGCCGCCCGGCGTCACCGTGGGGCCGGCCGCGGCTGCGAGTTCCGAGGCCGCGCGCGCGGTGGAGAGCGGGTCGGTGTGGCGAACGACCCGTTGCGCCGACCAGTCGGCGGCGAGCTGCACGACGGCTGACTCGTCACCCCAGATGGCGTGCTCGTCGATCGGCTCGGTCGTCATGCCAGTTCAACGCGCACCGGGAAGCGCTTGATGCCGTTGATGAAGTTGCTGCGCAGGCGGTCCAGTTCGCCCACCTGGTGCATACCGGTGATGCGCGGCAGCAGGTTCTCGAACATGATGCGGATCTCGAGCCGAGCAAGCGAGTTGCCGAGGCACATGTGCGGGCCGCCGCGACCGAACGACATGTGCTCGTTCGGGGTGCGGGTGACATCCATCTCGTATGGGTTCGGGAACACCAGCGGATCGCGGTTGCCGGAGGCGAACCAGGTCACCACCTTGTCGCCCTCCTTGATCGCCTGCCCGCCGATCTCCGTGTCGTGGTTCGCGGTGCGGCGGAAGTGGTACACCGGGCTCGCCATGCGCAGGAACTCCTCGACGGCCCACGGGATGAGCTCGGGCTTCTCCTGCAGTAGGGCGAGTTGCTCGGGGTTCTCCATCAGGTAGTGCATCGAGTGCGTGATGGTGTGGCGAGTGGTCTCGTTTCCGGCCACGACGAGCAGCAGGAAGTAGCTGTTGAAGTCGCGCTCGCTGAGTGGAACGCCGTCCTCGGGCACCTGGTTGGTCAGACGGGAGACGAGGTCGGTGCGGTCGGTGCCGCGGCGCTCGTCCGCCAGCGCGCGGCCGTAGTCGAAGACCTCCTGCGCGGCGGGGGAGCGGAACGGCAGCAGGCGGTACTTCTCGCTCTCCTCGGAGTGGGCGAGCACATCCGCGTGCTCCGGGTCGGTGTTGCCGACCATGCGGTTGCCCCAGTCGATGAGCTTGTAGATGTCGGCGTCGGGCACGTCGAGCATCTTGGCGAGTACCCGGATCGGGAAGTCGGCGGCGACCTCCGCGACGAAGTCGAATTCGCCCTTCGCGAAGGCGACATCGAGGGTGGTCGCGGTGAGTCCGCGCAGGAAGGTCTCGTAGCCGGCCACGGCCTTCGGGGTGAACTCGCCCTGCATGAGGCGGCGGAGGGCGCGGTGACGGATGCCGTCGGTCTCGAGCATGGACTTGCGCGCCTCGATCTGCTCGGCATCCAATTCCTCGAGGTTCACGGTGCCCCGCTCCGAGGAGAAGGTCTCGGTGTCGCGCAGGACACCCACGATGTCGTGGTACTTCGTGAGGGACCAGAACCCGTGATTAGGGGCGTCCTCCTCGTCCCAGTGCACGGGGGCGGTCGCGCGCAGTTCGTCGAAGGCTGCCCACGGGTTGCCGAACTCGAAGAGGTCGAGGTCGGCCAGAGTGACGTTCGTCGTTGCGGTCAAGGCAATCCTCCGTTGGGTTGCACGCTATGGGTTGCGCCATGTTGTTCGGTAGCGAACAATCGCTACTGACGACGATAAAGCATGACCGACCCCGGCGGAATGACGAATCCGGCCCTGAGCTTGCAAAGATGCGTCGCCGCCACAATTAGAGTGACTGCAGCGCGCATCCGTCGAAGGAGATCCCATGGCAGGGCCCCATACGCTGGTCGAGACCGAACGGCAGGTCGAGGCGCGTCTGGGCGGGCTCACGCTGGATTACTCCGCGATGGCCGTGGCGTCAAACCTCTTTCGCGCGGCAAACGCGGTGCGCAACCACTTCGAGCGCACGGTGCTCTCTGAGAACAACCTGTCGTGGACGGCGTTCGTCGTGCTTTGGGTTGTCTGGATCTGGGAGCCGATCGAGACCAGGCAGATCGCCCTCGAGGGTGGCTTCTCCAAGGCGACTCTCACCGGTGTTCTCTCAACCCTCGAGGGGCGCGGCTGGCTCCTGCGCGAACGGAGCTCGACGGATGGCCGGCTCGTGGTCGTCACCCTGACGGATGCCGGGCGCACCCTCATGTCCACCCTCTTCCCAGCGTTCAACCAGCAGGAGCAGCACATCGCGAGCCCGATCGACCCCGCCCGCCGGGACGAGCTCGCCGAGATGCTGCGCCTGGTGACGGCCGGCGTGGAGAAGACGGACTGACCCGGTGACCGCGGCGGCGCTGGTTGAGGCGGCGAAGCCGGTCTCGAAACCGGCGCGATCCGCGGTGGTCGGCATCGTCGCGCTCTGCCTGATCCTGAGCGGATGCTCCGCTCTCCCCGGCGAGCACGGCACCCCCCCGCCCGGCTCACGTGATGCACTCGTGGCGCACGTGATCGCGAGCCTCGACGCCCAGGATCCGGGAGCCATGGCGGAGCTGTTCCCGTCCCAGTCGACCGCAGAGATGGCGGCCGTGTTCGCGGATTGCGGCGTGGTCTCGCCTGCCGGGCGGGGCATCCCGAACGTGGAAGAGGTGGTGCCGTACGACCTCACCGTCTATCTGACGGGACATTCCACCCTCGACAACTCTCCGGCCGCTTGTTGGTTCGGAGTGTCGTGGCAGGGCACGGCCGGCCCGTGGACCATTCGCTCCGAAACGATCGATCCCGCGAAGGTGCCGACCTGCACGCCGCGCGGAGAGTGCGACTTCCCGGTGGTGCCGCTGCCCGAGAACGGCCCGTAAGGAGCTTGTCTCTCCCGCCCACCAGTGGCTAAGCTAACTCATTAGCATCCGAACGATTTATCGAGCCGCTCAGTGGGGAGTGTCATGACGACGATCGAACTCCTGGGCACGTCGTTCGACACCCGGCACTGGATCGGCGGCGAGCGAGTCGCCTCCGACGAGACGTACCGCAACACGTCGCCGATCGATGGTACCTTCCTCGGCGACATCTCCCGCGGGGGAGCCGCAGAGGTCGACCAGGCGGTGAACGCGGCACGCGCAGCATTCCCCGGATGGGCGGCGCTCGGTCCGCAGGCCCGCGGCGCGATCCTGCACCGCATTGCCGACCTCGTGGAGCAGAACCTCGAGACGCTCGCCAACCTCGAGACGCTGGACAACGGCGCACTGCTCCGCAGCCACCTCCGCGGAGTGATGCCGCGCGTAGCGCACAACCTGCGGTTCTTCGCCGACTGGGCGATCAACGATCTCGGGCATCCCGACTTCGAGACTCGCGGTCACACCAACCACGTGAGCTGGGATCCCTCCGGCGTCGCCGCTCTGATCACGCCGTGGAACGCGCCACTCATGCTCGCGACCTGGAAGATCGCACCCGCGCTCGCGGCCGGCGACACCGTGGTACTGAAGCCCGCAGAGTGGACCCCGCTCAGCGCCAGCTTCTTCGCCGACCTCACCAAGCAGGCCGGCATGCCCGACGGCGTCTTCAACGTGGTGCAGGGCTTCGGCAAGGAGGCCGGTGCCGCGCTGGTCGCCCACCCGGGCATCAGCCGCATCTCGTTCACGGGATCGGTGCCCACGGCCAAGTCCATCGCCCACGCGGCGGCCGACAACCTGACCCCGTGCAGCTTCGAGCTGGGCGGCAAGAGCCCGTGCATCGTGCTCGCCGACGCGGACCTTGAGCTTGCGGCATCCCTCGCGGTGGAGCAGTACGACAACGCGGGGCAGGTCTGCCTGTCGGGCACGCGCATCCTTGTGCACGAGTCGATCGCAGCCGAGTTCTCCGAGGCCTTCCGCGTGAAGGCGGCCGCGCTGAAGCAGGGCGACCCACGCGACCTCGAGACGGACATCGGGCCCCAGGTGCACCAGGCCCACTTCGACCGCATCAAGGGTTTCGTTGACCGCGCCAAGGCGGACGGCGCAGAAATGGTGTGGGGCGGCGAGCCGAATGCAGAGCTCGGCGGCCTGTACTTCCAGCCGACGCTGGTGAGCGACCCGACCCCCGGCAGCGAGATCGTCACCGCCGAGGTCTTCGGCCCGGTGCTCACCATGCAGACCTTCTCGACGGATGAAGAGGTCGTCGCCCTCGCGAACGGCACAGAATTCGGGCTGGCCGCGATCGTCGTCTCCGGAAACCGGGACCACGCCGAGCTGGTCACGAAGCAACTCGTCGCCGGCACGATCTGGGTCAACTGCTTCTTCGTGCGCGACCTGCGCGCCCCCTTCGGCGGCTCAAAGAAGTCGGGGGTCGGCCGCGAGGGCGGCACGTGGAGCTTCGACTTCTACGCCGACGTCAAGAACACCGTTGTCGCACCAACCGGATGGAAGGAATAACCCTCATGGGTGAAGTAGTCGGAGTGGGCCTGATCGCCCACGTTCCCACGATCATGCTGCCGAAGGAAACGCGCATGGAGCTCAACGAGGGCAAGGACTCGACCCTCGTCGCCGCGCTCGAGAAGCTGCGTAAGGACGTGTTCGAATCCGACGACTACGACACCGTCGTCGTGCTCGACAGCCACTGGGCGACGACCGTCGAGTTCGTGGTCTCATCGCAGGAGCGCCGTCACGGCCTGTTCACGTCGGAGGAGCTGCCGCGTGGCATGCACGGCGTGCCGTTCGACTACCAGGGCGATCCCGAGCTGGCCAAGCTGATGGGCGAGGCCGCCGAGAAGAACGGCACCTGGATCACCCCGATCGACGACCCGGATCTCCCGGTGATGTACGCAACGATCAACCTCTGGAAGTTCCTCGGTGAGGGCCTGCCAGACAAGAAGTGGGTGAGCGTGTCTGTCTGCCAGACCGCGACCGACGAGGACTTCCTGCGTGCGGGTCGGGCGATCGGTGAAGCGATCGCCAAGAGTGACCGCAGGGTGATCCTGCTGGCATCCGGTGCGCTGTCGCACACCTTCTACAAGCTGCGTGAGCTGCGCAAGCACGAGATGGCCGACCCGAGCCACATCTACTCGAAGAAGGCACTCGACATGGACTACGAGCGCCTGGACTGGTTCAAGGCGGGCGACCACGCGAAGGTGCTCGAGACCATGCCGGAGTTCCACACGGTGCGCCCCGAGGCGATGTTCGGCCACTGGCTGCTCACCATCGGTGCGATCGGCGAGGAGGCCTGCACGGCCCCCGGCATCCAGTACAGCGACTACGAGAACTCGATCGGCACCGGCCAGGTGCACGTCTGGTTCCCGAAGCCAGAGGGCGGGTTCCCCGCTGCGAAGGACCTGGTACTCAGTCGTGACTGAGTTCCGCCGCATCCTGCTCGACGGCTACGCGACCCAGGTCGTTCGGCACGGGGACACGCTGGTGGCCGGCGACGGCCGCGAAGTCGGCGTCGAGGATGCCGTGCACCTGCCGCCGAGCGAGCCAAGCAAGATCATCGCGGTGCACCTGAACTACGCGAGCCGCACCGAAGAGTTCATGACGAAGCTCCCGGCCGCGCCCACCTACTTCCACAAGCCGGTCTCAGCGCTCAACTCGCACAAGGGGTCGGTGGTGCGGCCGCACGGCCTCAAGTGGCTCAACTTCGAGGGCGAGATCGTGATCGTGATTGGTCGCACCGCGCGCAACATCTCGCCCGAAGTGGCGGGCGACTACATTGCGGGCTACACGATCGGCAACGACTTCGGGCTTCACGACTTTCGCGACACGGATGCCGGCTCGATGCTGCGGGTCAAGGGCAGCGACACGCTCGCACCGGTTGGCCCCGGCCTCGTCACCGACTGGGACTTCCGCGGCAAGCGGCTGCGCACCATCGTGAACGGCGAGGTGAAGCAGGACGACTCCACGGACCACATGGAGTGGGACATGAACTACCTGGTCGCCGACATCGCCCGCACGATCACCCTGGTGCCCGGCGACCTGCTGTTCACCGGCACCCCGGCGTTCTCGCGCCCGGTCGAACCGGGGGATGTCGTCGAGGTCGAGGTCGAAGGCCTGGGCACGCTTCGCAACACGATCGTGGAGGGGCCGACCGGCATCCGCACCGACGTCGGCGCCCAACCCAGCTCGAGCGAAGAGGTGGTTTCGACCGCGCTCGGGGGCGACTGGGAGTTCCGCGGGATCAGAACCCCCAGCAAGGACTTGTACCCTTCTACGGTGGAAGAAAAAGCTGTGCAGGAGAAAAACGCGTGATCAAGATCCAGGTCGATATGGACACCTGCCAGCACTACGGGCAGTGCGTGTTCGAGGCCCCCAAAATCTTCCACCTCAATGAGGATGACAAGCTCGAGTACCTCGCCGAGGCCGACGACGACGAACTCGGCAATGTCGAAGCCGCCGTCGATGTCTGCCCGATGCAGGCCATCCGCATCGTCGAACAGTAGACGCTCGTGACTGATCCCGTCGTGATCGTCGGGGCGTCGATGGGCGGGCTGCGCACAGCCGAGGCGCTCCGTCGTGCGGGCTACACCGGCCCGCTCACGATCATCGGTGACGAGGTGCACGCGCCGTACAATCGGCCGCCGCTCTCCAAGGAGGTGCTGTCGACCGGTGTCACCCACGAGGCCGTTGCCTTCACGGCGCGCGCCGCCACCGCGGACGTCGACTGGATGCTCGGCCGCCGTGCAGACCACCTCGACCTCGAGGCGCACACCGTGACCACCGACGACGGTACC
>JBDUEC010000110.1:0-7684 GCA_040002655.1 Rhodoglobus sp.
TCGAGCCGCGCACCTTCTCGTTCAACGCCCCGTTCGGCGCGTGCCCCGAGTGCTCCGGCCTCGGCACCCGCATGTCAGTGGATGCCGAACTCCTCATCGCAGACGAATCGGTGAGCCTCGCAGATGGTGTGATCCTGCCGTGGACCAACTCGGGCAAGGGTCTCTTCAACTACTTCGAGAAGCTCCTCGACGGCCTGTCGCGCGACCTGAACTTCTCGTTGGACACCCCGTGGGGCGAGCTGGATCCAGACACGCAGGAGGCGATCCTGCGCGGCAACAACTTCCAGGTGACTGTGAAGTGGAAGAACCGCTATGGCCGGGAGATGAAGTACTCCACCGGTTTCGAGGGCGTCATGCCCTACATCGAGCGCAAGTATCTCGAGGCGGAGACCGACGTGCAGCGCCAGCGCTTCGCGAACTACCTGCGCGAGATCCCGTGCCCGGTGTGCGATGGCAAGCGGTTGAAGCCCGAAGTGCTCGCGGTGACCGTGCACGACCACAACATCTCCGACATCAGCGAACTGAGCCTGCTCGACGCGTTCGAGTTCATGGATGTGCTCGAATTATCTGAGCGAGATGCCAAGATCGCCGCGCAGGTGCTGCGGGAGATTCGGCTGCGACTCGAGTTCCTGATCGAGGTCGGGCTCGGGTATCTCAACCTGGCGCGTGCGGCCGCGACGCTCTCCGGCGGCGAGGCCCAGCGCATCCGCTTGGCCACCCAGATCGGGTCTGGCCTCACCGGAGTGCTCTACGTGCTGGACGAGCCGAGCATCGGCCTGCACCAGCGCGACAACCGCCGGCTGATCGAGACGCTGGTCAAACTCAAGAACCTCGGCAACACCCTGATCGTCGTCGAGCACGACGAGGACACCATCCGCACCGCCGACTGGATCGTCGACATCGGGCCGGGCGCGGGGGAACACGGTGGCAAGGTCGTGCACTCCGGGTCGTACGCTGACCTGCTCACCAACACGAAGTCGATCACCGGCGATTACCTGGCCGGGCGCAAGTCGATCGCGACCCCGAAGACTCGCAGGCCCATCGATCCAGACCGGCAGGTCACGGTCGAGGGGGCGAAGGCGAACAACCTCAAAGACGTGACCGTTAGCTTCCCGCTCGGCACTCTCACCGCGATCACCGGCGTGAGCGGCTCCGGCAAGTCGAGCCTCGTCAACGACATCCTGTACAAGGTGCTCGCGAACGAACTCAACGGAGCACGGCAGATACCGGGCAAGCACAAGCGCGTCACCGGCCTCGAGAACCTCGACAAGGTGGTGCACGTCGACCAGAACCCGATCGGTCGTACGCCGCGCTCAAACCCGGCGACGTACACGGGTGTTTTCGACCGCATCCGCACCCTGTTCTCGGAGACGGCGGATGCCAAGGCGCGAGGCTACCTGCCCGGCCGGTTCAGCTTCAACGTCAAGGGCGGTCGCTGCGAGAACTGCGCGGGTGACGGAACGATCAAGATCGAGATGAACTTCCTTCCAGACGTCTATGTCGCCTGTGAAGTTTGTGGGGGAGCGCGCTACAACCGCGAGACGCTCGCGGTGAAGTACAAGAACAAGAACATTGCCGAAGTGCTCGATATGCCGATCAGTGAAGCCGCGGAGTTCTTCGAGGCCATCTCGATGATCCACCGCTACCTCAAGACGCTCGAGGAGGTCGGCCTTGGCTACGTGCGTCTCGGCCAGAGCGCAACGACCCTCTCCGGAGGCGAAGCCCAGCGGGTGAAGCTCGCCACAGAGCTGCAGCGCCGCTCGATGGGGCGCAGCATCTACGTGCTCGACGAACCGACCACCGGCCTGCACTTCGAGGATGTTCGCAAGCTGCTCATGGTGCTGAACGGCCTCGTCGACAAGGGCAACACCGTGCTCGTGATCGAACACAACCTGGATGTGATCAAGTCCGCCGACTGGATCATCGACCTCGGGCCAGAGGGCGGTGCCGGCGGCGGCAAGGTGCTCTCCGAGGGCACCCCTGAGCAGATCGCCAAGGTCAAGAACAGCGCCACCGGCATGTTCCTGCGGGAGACGCTGGAGGGTTCGCGCGCCTGAGCCGCGAGCGATCGCCATGGCACGGGCAGAGCGAACAGAGACGGTCAGCTGGCGACCCAAAGCCGGGGAGATTCCGCAACAGCCGGGCGTGTATCGGTTCCGCGACGAGAAGCAGCGGGTGCTGTACGTCGGCAAGGCCAAGAACCTTCGGGCGCGGCTGAGCAACTACTTCGCCCCGCTGCAGAGCCTGCACGAGCGAACCCGGCGCATGGTGCTCACCGCGGCGTCCGTCGAGTGGACAGTGGTTGGCAGTGAGTTCGAAGCGCTGCAGCTGGAGTTCACCTGGATCAACGAGTTCGATCCGCCGTTCAACGTGCAGTTCCGCGACGACAAGTCGTACCCGTACCTCGCGATCACCCTCGGCGATCCGGTGCCGCGCGTGCTGATCACGCGCAACAAGAAGATCTCCGGCGCGCGCTACTTCGGCCCGTACACGAAGGTGTGGGCCATCCGCGAGACAGTCGACCTGATGCTCAAGGCGTTCCCGATGCGCAGTTGCTCTGACGCCACCTACCGGCGAGCCGAGCAGACCGGGCGCCCCTGCCTTCTCGGCGACATCGGTAAGTGCGCTGCGCCCTGCGTGAAGCGGGTCACCAAGGAGGAGCACAAGTCGATCGCGCTCGACTTCGCCTCATTCATGGCCGGCAACGATTCGCGCTACGTGGCCGACATCGGCAAGCGGATGAAGAAGGCGGCTGCCGACCTGGACTACGAGTCTGCTGCGCGCTTCCGCGACCAGCTGGTGGCGATGGAGACGGCGCTCTCCAAGAACTCCGTCGTGCTGAGCGACGACGTGGATGCCGACGTGTTCGGCATCGCCCACGATGAGCTCGCAGCGGCGGTGCAGCAGTTCATCGTGCGCGGCGGGCGCATCCGTGGTGTGCGCAGCTGGGTGGTCGACAAGGAGCTCGACCTTGAGCTGCCCGAGCTGGTCGAGACCGTGATCCAGAACGCCTACGACGACGATGACCAGCCCCCGCGCGAGGTCATCGTGCCCGTGCTGCCCGCAGATGCAGCGGCGCTGGAACTGTGGCTCACGAGCATCCGCGCGGCCTCGGGCAAGGTGGCGCTGCGCATGGCGCAGCGGGGCGAGAAGGCCGCTCTCGCGCTGACTGTGGCGACCAACGCCCACAATGCGCTGGTGCTCTACAAGACTCGCAGGAGCGGCGATTTCGTGGCACGCAGCCAGGCTCTCGCTGACCTGCAGGAGGCACTCGGTATGGACGAGGCCCCGCTACGCATGGAGTGCTACGACGTCTCCCACCTGAGCGGCACCAACATCGTGGCGTCAATGGTGGTGTTCGAAGACGGACTGCCGCGCAAAGACCAGTACCGCCGGTTCAGCATCCCCGAGTCGACCGATGACACAGAGTCGATCTACCAGACGCTCTCCCGGCGCCTCGCGTACCTGAGGGAGGAGCCCGAGCTCGGCGACGACGAGCCCGGCGGCCCCAAGCGCTTCGCCTACCGTCCAAACCTGCTCATCGTGGACGGCGGACAGCCGCAGGTCGCCGCCGCCCAGCGGGCCATGGACGACGCCGGGGTCACCGGCATCCAGCTCTGCGGCATCGCGAAGCGCCTGGAGGAGATCTGGCTGCCGGACTCCGACTTCCCTGTGATCCTGCCGCGCAACAGCGACGCCCTGTTCCTGATGCAGCGCATCCGGGATGAGGCACACCGCTTCGCGATCAGCTACCAGCGGCAGCGGCGCAAGAACGACATCACGTCTGTGCTGGCGGAAATTCCAGGGCTCGGCCCTTCGCGCGTGCGGGAACTGCTCAAGCACTTCGGCTCCGTGGCCAGGCTCAAGGGCGCGGCCGCTGAGGAGATCGCGGAAGTTCGTGGCATCGGAGCAGTGCTCGCGGCCACGATCGTGGAGCGTTTGCGCGGGTAGGCTGTACTCGAGTTCCGCCCCGAGACGAGAGCCCAGAGGCACGAATGTCCGAGGACACAGCACAGCAGGAGATGCTGATCGTCACCGGCATGTCCGGCGCTGGCCGCTCCACCGTTGGCAACGCACTCGAGGACCTCGGTTGGTACGTGGTCGACAACCTCCCGCCGCAGATGCTCCGCCCGCTGGTCGAGCTCGCAGAGCACGCGGGGAACGCATTCCCGAAGATCGCGGCGGTCGTCGATGTGCGCGGCGGTCGGCTGTTCGCGGATGTGAAAGCCGCGATCGAGGCCCTGCGCGAGAACCCGATGGTACGGGTGCTCTACCTCGACGCGACGGATGCCGCGCTGGTGCGCCGGTTCGAGCAGGTGCGGCGGCCCCATCCGCTGCAGGGTGATGGAACGCTGCTCGACGGGATCGCGGCCGAGCGCGTACGCATGCAGGACATCCGCGAGGACAGCGATGTCATCATCGACACCACCGATCTCAACATCCACCAGCTCTCGACAACGATCGCTGATCGTTTCGCTGCAGACACAGCTCCAGGCGTGAGCATCACCGTGCTGAGCTTCGGGTTCAAGTACGGGCTGCCCACCGACGCCGACCTGGTGGCCGACGCGCGATTCCTGCCGAACCCGTTCTGGGTGCCCGAGCTGAAGGCCAAGACCGGCCTCGACGCGGTCGTGCGTGACTATGTGATGGGCCAGGAGGGCGCGGCCGAATTCGTCGTCGACTACGCCCGCGCGCTGGCACCAGTGCTGGCCGGGTACCAGCGCGAGAACAAGAGACACGCTACGATCGCCATTGGCTGCACCGGGGGGAAGCACAGGTCAGTCGCCGTCGCCGAAGAACTGGCGAAACTGCTGCGCGACCTCCCAGGCACCGCCGTGAGCGTGAAGCACAGGGACCTCGGTCGCGAGTAGCGGGCAGACGTCGGCGCTTTTGCGCCAGGAACTTTGAAGGAGACTATCCAGTGGCACTCACCGCCGACGTCAAGGAGGAGCTCGCTCGAGTCGAGGTCGGCAAGACCACGGTGCGCGCGGCAGAACTTGCCACCATCCTCCGTTTCTCCGGAGGCCTGCACTTGATCTCCGGCCGTATCGCCGTTGAGTCCGAGGTCGATACCGCGAACATTGCTCGACGGGTTCGCAAGGACCTGG
Source organism: Rhodoglobus sp. (assembly GCA_040002655.1). GTDB lineage: Bacteria > Actinomycetota > Actinomycetes > Actinomycetales > Microbacteriaceae > Rhodoglobus. Next base: position 5,109 of record JBDUEC010000110.1, read on the forward strand.
CCGAGCTGTTCGGCGTGCGCAGCGACGTGTCTGTGGTCTCGGCCTCCGGCATCCGCCGAACCAGCCACTACCTCGTGCGAGTGCTCGACGGCGGAGAGACCCTCGCCCGGCAGACCGGCCTTCTGGACGCTCGCCGTCGGCCGATCCGCGGCCTGCCCAACAAACTGACCACTGGATCGCGCGAGGAACTCGCGGCGGTCTGGCGTGGAGCTTTCCTCGCGCACGGCTCGCTCACCGACCCCGGGCGCTCCGCGGCCCTGGAGATCACGTGCCCGGGCAACGAGTCCGCGATGGCGCTGGTCGGCGCCGCCGGGCGATTGAAGATCTCTGCGAAAGCACGCGAGGTGCGCGGTGTGCACCGGGTCGTCATCCGCGATGGCGAGGCGATCTCCGCGATGCTCGTGCTGATGGGTGCCGCGAAGAGTGTGGTCGCCTGGGAGGAGATGCGCCAGCGCCGCGAGGTGCGTGCCACGGCGAACCGCCTGGTTAACTTCGACGACGCGAACCTGCGCCGCTCGGCCCAGGCCGCCGTGGCGGCGTGCGCCCGCGTCGAGCGCGCTCTTGAGATTCTCGACGGGGATGTTCCGAAGCACCTGCTCTACGCGGGGGAGTTGCGCCTGCGGTTCCGTGATTCGAGCCTCGACGAGCTCGGGCATCACGCGGACCCGCCGATGACGAAGGATGCCGTGGCCGGTCGCATCCGCCGCCTCCTCGCGATGGCGGACAAGCGCGCCTCCGACCTGGGAATCCCCGGAACGGATGCCAACCTTCCGCCCGACCTCGAGGAATAGTCCGCGTCGCCGAAAGACGGCCATGGGAAGGTTCCTCCGGCGCGCCCGGTTGACGTGATTAGACTGGAAAAGTCGCCCCACCACTGACCTCGAGGCCGGTGGGGGCTCAATTGCTAGGAGATAACTCAATGGCGGAATACACCCTCCCGGAGCTCGCGTACGACTACTCGGCGCTCGAGCCCAGCATCAGCGGCACCATCATGGAGCTGCACCACGGCAAGCACCACCAGGCCTATGTGACCGGCGCGAACGCCGCTCTCGCCGGGTTGGCCGCTGCGCGCGACGCCGGCGACCTCGCGAACGTGAACAAGCTCGAGAAGGACCTCGCGTTCAACCTCGGCGGCCACGTGAACCACTCGATCTTCTGGACGAACCTCTCGCCAGACGGCGGGGACAAGCCGACCGGCGACCTCGCCAGCGCGATCGATGACCACTTCGGCTCCTTCGACAAGTTCACCGCTCACTTCACCGCTGCGGCGATGGGTGTGCAGGGTTCTGGCTGGGCCGCACTCACCTGGGACTCGATTGGCAAGAACCTGCTCATCAACCAGTTCTTCGACCAGCAGAGCAACTTCGCAGCCGGCACCGTGCCGCTGCTGCTGCTGGACGTCTGGGAGCACGCGTACTACCTCGACTACAAGAACGTGCGAGCCGACTACGTGAAGGCATTCTGGAACATCGCCAACTGGGCGAACGTGCAGGAGCGCTTCACGACCGCGCGCGAAAAGACCGACGGCCTGCTGGTATCGTCGTAATGGCATAGTGGCCGGGGCCCTCGGGCTCCGGCCACAGCTTTGCTGGCATCGTCGCTTCACTCACCACCACCAAGATGTGCGCTCACGGGCGCCTGATCATACGGAGTTCCATTGAGCGTCAAGATCGGTATCAACGGCTTCGGCCGCATTGGCCGTAACTTCTTCCGGGCCGCACTTGCGACCGGGAGCGAGCTGGAGATCGTCGCGGTTAACGACCTCGACAACCCTGCAGCCCTCGCACACCTGCTCAAGTACGACACCGTCGGTGGGCGGCTCGACGCGACAGTCGAGGTCGACGGCGACACGATCATCGTCAACGGCAAGCGCATCAAGGTTCTCGCTGAGCGCGACCCCGCGCTGCTGCCCTGGGGCGAACTGGGCGTCGACATCGTCATCGAGTCGACCGGTCGCTTCACCAAGTCGGATGACGCGCGCAAGCACATCACGGCCGGCGCCAAGAAGGTCGTCGTCTCGGCACCTGCCAGCGGCGCGGACGTCGCGACGCTCGTTCTGGGTGTGAACGAGGGCACCTACGACCCGGCCACCCACGACATCATCTCCAACGCGTCGTGCACCACGAACTGCCTCGCGCCGCTTGCGAAGGTCTTCATGGACAACTTCGGCATCGAGCGCGGTCTCATGACCACTGTGCACGCCTACACCGCCGACCAGAACCTGCAGGACGGCCCGCACAGCGATCTGCGCCGCGCGCGCGCCGCCGCTGCAAACATCATCCCGACGTCCACCGGAGCCGCTAAGGCGCTCGGCCTCGTCATCCCGGAGCTTGTCGGCAAGCTCGACGGCTACGCGCTGCGCGTGCCGGTGATCACCGGATCGATCACTGACCTCACGGTGCAGGCGTCCCGTCCCGTCACGGTCGAAGAGGTCAACGCCGCGTACAAGGCCGCAGCGGAAGGGCCACTCAAGGGCATCCTCAGCTACACCGAGGACGAGATCGTTTCCAGCGACATCCAGGGCGACCCGCACTCCTCGATCTTCGACGCCGGCCTCACCAAGGTGATCGGCGACC
>JBDUEC010000111.1:0-7674 GCA_040002655.1 Rhodoglobus sp.
GATGGCTCGGTCGATGCCCTCCAGCACCACATCGAGGCCGAAGTCGAATTCACCGTCGTGGTCGTACCCCGGCTTCATCGCGTGTTCGATCATCTCAGCGAGATTCGGGTAGTCGTTGACGGGGAACTGCTGCAGCATATTCTTTCCGACCTCGGCGATCTGCGCCGGTGTCTCGAGGGGAAGGTTCAGCTGCGTCTGAGCGAAGCCGTAGATATAGCTATCCAGCAGCGAATAGGCGTGGGCGGCTGCCGTGATGGAGAAACCCGCCGCGCGAAAACTTCCCAAAACCGCATCGTGATGACGGAGGTTCGCGGGCCCGGGATTGCGGCGTGTCTCCATCAGGCCAACAGCCCAACGGTGGCGCATCAGCACGCCACGCAGAGATGTGGACCGCCGGCGCATGGCAGGCATCCAGGTCCCGGTGCCTGGTAGATCGATCTCGCTGAAGACGATGTCGATCATCCCGTCGACGAGGTCCTCCTTGTTCGCGACGTGATTGTAGAGCGACATCGCCTCGACCCCGAGCACTTCGCCCAGCTTGCGCATCGTGAGCAACTCGAGCCCAGCGTGGTCCGCCAGCGTCATTCCTGCCCGAACAACGACCTCCCGTGTCAGCGCTGCCCGGGGGCGCCCACCCTGACCGGTTCTCGATACCAAATTGATTCCTCCGATGCACAGACTCTGACACTTACAGCGTACGTGCCGCCGTCGGTCCACAGAGGACTTGACATACTTACGTCGTAAGTAATAACTTACAACGTAAGTATTGCGCTTGCCGTCACTCGATCGAAAGAAGTTCAACCATGAAGTCACCCAAACGTCTCGCGAGAACCGCTGGCGTGTTCTATCTGTTCGTCGGAGTCTTCGGCGGCTTCGCGGAGGGCTTCGTTTATCCGCGGCTGTATGTTGCGGGGGACGCGGCGGCCACCGCCGCGAATCTGAGCGCAAACCCCGAGCTCGCACGCTTCGGGGTCGTCGCCGACCTGCTCGACCAGACGTTTTTCGTGTTGCTCGCTTTGACCCTCTACGCGCTCTTGAAGCATGTGCATCCGGGCGTAGCCCGGACAATGGTTGTCCTCGTCGTACTTGCAGCGGCCGTGACGTGTCTCAACGTGGTCTTCGAGTTCGAAGGTCTGCAAATCGCGACCGGTGCGGTGGACGCGTCGTCGATAGGAGTTTCAGGCTCGAATTCGCTGGTGCTCCTGATGCTTGATGCTCAGCACTACGGGATCTTCGTCGCACAACTCTTCTTCGGCCTGTGGCTCACCCCGCTGGCATACCTTGCGATCAAGTCGGGCTGGTTCCCCAAGCCGCTGGGCATCGTTCTCGTGCTGGCCACCGTTTCCTACCTGGTCGACCTGTTCGCGGCGTTCCTGCTGCCGGAACTGTCGGCCGTCATCCACGGATTCCTCGGCATCGTGCCCGCCATTGCGGAGATCGCCATGATGCTCTTCCTGCTCATCTTCGGCGTGCTGACCCCCAAGGTCGTGTCGCAGACCGAGAAGGTCCTAGTCCGGCAATGAGCGCTCCCGCCCCACCGATGACGACCTGCAGCGGTTCATCACGAACATTTACGCCGTGCTCATGACTCGCGGCAACCGCGGCAGCTCACCCCAGGTGATGCACATGAACGACGCTACTCAGCGTCGTCCCATTCACCTCGAGATACAGCTGCCCCTCCACGACAGACACGGTGATCGTGTTGCGGCGCTCGAGGGCTGAGACCGCGGCATCCACGAAGCCTGGATCGAAGCTGTGCAGCGTGATCTGTTCCAGCTGGTGGATGCGCTTGCCGGCCCAGGCGGCGATCACCTTGTCCGGGTCACGGTGGGTGTAGATGGTCGTGCGGTCGGCCAGCTTGCTCGCGTAGTGCAGTCGCTCGGCATCGGGCGCGCCCACCTCGATCCAGGTGGTCACCTTGCCGGTGAGGTCGCGGACGAGCACCGCCGGTTCGTCCGTTGACGAGATGCCTTCGCTGAAGGTGATTCCTTCTGCGTATTCGAGGCAGTACGCGAGCAGGCGAGTCACCATGTATGCGTCAGTCTCGGAGGGGTGGCGCGCCACACGGAGCGTGAAGTCTTCGTAGAGCCCGCGATCCACGTCTGCCAGTTGCACCACGAAGTTGTAGATCAGTGCGCCGGCTGCCATAGCGTCCGAGCCTACGCTGCCGGGTTTGTTGCGCTCGCCGGAGCACTTCGCATGGTCGTTCTCCTCGTGGGCCCCCGCTGAGCAGTCCGCCGCGTTGCGCCCACCCCCGCCATGTCTAGTCGCCGGTGTCGAGCGCCCGGTACATCGCGTCAATCAACGCGGAACGAAACTCGGGCGTCTCGCCACCCAGCCCGGCTAAAGAACCGACGGCCATTATTCCGGCGCCGGCGAACGCTAGAGCGATCCTCCGTTGAGGAGTCGGTTTGTTCCCCAGCAGAATTGAGTCGATTCTTGCTAGCTGCGCCCGGTAGGGCTCATACGCAGACAGGATGTGCTCGACCGCCGGGTCCTGTCGCACGAGCGCCGCGATCCCCTTGTGTTCAAGCGCCAAATCAACCAAACCTTCGATACAGGCAACGCGCGCGGCGTTTCCGGTAAGAGCCGACGCAGTTTCGGCGATTGAGCGCAGTTGGTCAATTACCGGCTCAGCGACAGCGATCACAATCTCCGTTTTGGATGAGAACTGGTGATACACGGCCGCTTTCGTAACTCCCATATGGTCGGCAATCGCTTGGAGCGACGTGCCGCTAACGCCGTTTTCGCTGAAGAGTTCACCCGCGGCGTCGACTAGTCGAGCACGCGCCTGACCGCGCGGCGCGCGACCGCGCAGCGGAGGGCTCTTTGGTTCAGACACGGGGGATCCTCTCGATGGCAACACTGAGCAAAGTAGCCGAACGGCAAGTTAGTGTGATAACTTCAAGTAGCCGAAAGGCTACTTAAGGAGCAGTATACAAAATGAGCACTCTCGTTGCACCCGCTCTTCTCGTCATAGACCTGCAGGCGCTCCCGCTCGGCAACTCGAAAACCATGCCGGCGGATCAATTGCTGCGGTCCGTCGCCGCACTAATTGGCGCGTTTCGCGATGCAGGACTGCCGGTCGTGTACGCGGTCTCCACTGGCACTCCGGTTGGCCGCACGTCCTCTGCGGAATCCGGGCGCAATTGGTCGACAGAACAGGCTTATATCGCGCCAGAGGTAAAGCCCCTTGAGACCGAAATCGTTGTGCGCAGGGCCGCCTGGAGCGCCTTCGCTGGCACCGGCCTGGCCGAGCTCCTGCGCGATCTCAACGTCACAACGACGGTCGTAGTCGGCCTTGCCACTCCGTTCGGAATCGAGTCGACAGCGCACGATGCATATGACGCAGGGTTCACCGTGGTCGTCCCAACCGACGCAATAGCCGCCCCAGAACTCACTGCGCACGAGTGGACGATCAATCGCGTGATTCCGCTCCTTGGAACAACCGCCCTTTCCGAAGACATAACCGAGAGCATTAAGGATTGACCCGTGAAAACAGTATTGGTGACCGGTCCCGGCACGACCGAAGTAGTAGAAATCGACGCTCCGACAGTCGGTAAGAACGACGTACTGGTGGCAATGAAGGCATGCGGAATCTGTGGGAGCGACCAGATGTACACGACCTACGGCGGCATCCCGCCACGGCAGGGTGCGACGCCGCTCGGGCATGAGCCGGCGGGCGAAGTCATCGAAGTTGGATCGGACGTGAGCTGGATCGCGCCCGGCGCCCACGTGGTCATGGACACCATGCGATTCGAAGATGGATTGCTTGGTAGCGGCGGAGCGCAGGGAGCACTGAGCGAGCTCGTTCTGGTGACGGATGCCGTCGAGGGACTGCAGCTGCGCGTGATTCCCGACGAGATCCCCTGGGAGGTCGCCGCTCTCAACGAGCCGATGGCCGTTGCGCGTCACGCCGTCAACCGGTTGGACCCAAAGCCGGCCGATAAGGTCGCAGTATTCGGCGCCGGCCCCATTGGTCTGGGCGTCGTGTTGAGTCTTAAGCGCCGCGGGGTCGCCCATGTCGTCGTGGTCGATATCGTGCCGAACCGGCTCGAGAAGGCGTTGCTCGTTGGCGCCGACGCGGTCATCAACTCCGCGGAGGAAAATGTCGTCGAACGGCTCGTCGAACTCCACGGCCAGTCGACCGGCCTCGGCCTTCGAGGACTCAAGTCCGCAACAGACGGGTACGTCGACGCAGCGGGCGCGCCCGCGGTTATTGCGACCGTACTCGAGGCGGCCGGACACGGTGCCGAGGTTGTCGTGGTTGCCGTACACAAACGCCCCGTCGAGTTCGACTTGGGCGCCCTCCTCACGACGGAACTCACAGTCAAGCTCTCGATGGGTTACCCGACAGAAATCTTCGAAGTCACCGACGACATCATCGAGAACTGGGAGAAATACGCGCTGCTGGTGAGCGACCGGATTCCATTCTCACGGGTGCAGGATGCCCTCGAGCTCGCCTCCCAGCCCGGCGTGGCCGAAAAAGTTGTCGTCGTCTTCGATTGACAACTCGCGCTTGAGCGGTCCGCGGCGCCCAACTGGCCGCCCACGGCGACCTGGTGCCGACGGTGTGCAAGGTCTATCTCCCCGATCAGGTCGGGGAAGCGCATGCCGTCCTTGACCTGTGCGCGTTCTCAGCCGACCGGGCGCATCCGGAGGTTGTGCACTCCGCCGTCGACCTCGAGTGCCGTTCCCGTTGTGGATCCAGACAGTGGGCTGGCCAGGTAGACGATCGCGCCGGCAACCTCCTCCGGGGTCACCATGCGGCCGGTGGCCTGGCGCGCGTCGAGTGCGGCGCGCTCTCGTGCCGGGTCATCGAACTTGGCCAACATCCGGTCGACGAACGGGGTGGCCACGGTTCCCGGACTCACACAGTTGACTCGAATGCCCTCGCGCACGTGGTCGGTAGCCATCGCAAGGGTCAGCGCGAGCACCGCCCCCTTGGATGCTGCGTAGAGGGCCCGCTGCGGCAGGCCATTCAGAGCCGCGATGGAACACAGGTTCACGATCACAGCGGATGGCGACGCACGCAACCACGGAAGCGCCGCACTCGAGACCCTGGCCATTCCGATCACGTTGATGTCGAGCACGCGAGCCCACTCCGCGTCGTCGTTCTCCTCGACGGTTCCGATCGCGCTGATACCGGCGTTGTTCACGACGATGTCGATGCGGCCGAATCGCTCGCCCACGCCCGCGATCGCGGCGTTGACCGACTCGCGGTTCGAGACATCCGCTACGAAGCCGGTGAGGCGTGGATCGAGTGCGTCCACGGTGAGGTCGAGTACGGCAACCGACGCGCCGCGCTCGGTCAGTGCCAGGGCCGTGGCAAGGCCGATTCCGGATGCACCACCGGTGACCACGGCAACCAGCCCGTCGAATTCGCTCACCCGCACTATCCCTTCACCGCGCCGACAGTCTGCCCGCGCATCAGGAACCGTTGTGCGCCGATGAACACCACCAGCAGGGGGAGCATCGTGACGAAGGTCGCGAGCGCCAATTGCGGCATGTACAGCTTCACGTCCAGGCCGGCGGCGGTTGTCGGATTGAAGAGTGGACTGGACCCGATCAGGTCCTGGATGCCGATAGACACCGTCTTGCCATTGAAGTTGGAGGTGAGCAGGGCCAGCGGTAGGAAGAAGTTAGTCCAGTTGGCAACGAAGGAGAAGAAGGCCACAAGCGCTATGGCCTGGCGTGAGATCGGCGTGGCCACCTGGAAGAAGATCGCCACCTCGCCCAGCCCGTCGATGCGGGCGGCTTCGACCAGTTCGGGCGGCATGGTCGTCATGAAGTGGATGTACGACAGGTACACGCCGAACGGGAAGAACCCCATGATCACCAGCACCGGCCACAGCTGGCCGACCGCGCCGACCGCGTTGACCTCGAGGAACAGCGGGATCACCAGCACCGTGTTCGGCATCACCATGGTGAGGAGGGTGATGACCAGTACCGTGCGGCGGAAGCGGAAGCGGAGTCTCGCCAGTGCGTATCCAGCAGGGATGGCGGCGATCACGGCGAGGAGCGCGCCGCCGACCGAGACGAACAGGGAGTTGCCCATCCACTGCAGGAAGACGCCGCGGTTGTTGGCGCCGCCGAACCCCATGATCTGGCCCCAGCTGTAGATCGCGTTCTGGATTGAGACGCCACCGAGGCCGAGGAATCCGTCGCCGCCGCTCGCAACGCCCTCCGCGCTGCGGAAGGCCACGGCAACGAAGCCGACGATGGGGAAGATGAAGAGGGCGGCCACGAAACACATCGTCGCGATCCGAGCGATGCGCCCCACCGTCCACTGCTTGGAGCCGACCACCTCGTGGGTCTCGTGGTCTGCTACTGCCCTGCGAGCCATTACTTCTCCTCCTCGCCGAACAGGCCACTGCGGAACACGATGATCAAGCCGATGCCGAGTGTGATGATCAGCACCACGAGCGACATGGCCGCCGCCGCCGGGAAGTTGCCATTGGAGAACGCGAACCAGAAGCCAAGCTGGGTCGGTGTGTACTGGTCGGGCAGCGCTCCACCAGCAACCTGGTCCAGCAGATACGGCTCGAGGAACAGCTGGAATCCGTACGCCAGGTTCATCAGGGCCGCATAACCGATCCACGGCCGGATGAGGGGTAGCTTGATGCGCCAGGCGAGGTGCCACGCGTTCGCACCGTCGATGCTCGCTGCCTCGAAGATCTCGTCCGGGATGCCGTTCAGGCCCCCGTTCACGATCACGATCCAGGTTCCGATGCCCTGGAAGAACAGCATCGCGGTCAGGATCGGCGGCAATGTGCCGGGGGAGGCCACCACCGCCTTGATGGTGTCGAAACCGAGGGCGTGCCAGAACCCGCCGATGGGCGACTGCGAAGGGTTGAGCAGGTAGACCCACAGCATGAGGTTCGCGATCCCGGCGAGGGCGCCCGGGATGTAGTAGATAAATCGCATCGCGTTGCCGAAGCGGCCCGGGCTGGCGTGTACGAGGAGCGCGAGGCCGACGATGCCGATGATCATCAGCGGAAGCCAGATGATGAGTACGGAGAAGATGTTGGCGAAGGTCTGGATGAAGCGGTAGTCCGTGAAGGCCGTGACGAAGCTCTCGACCCCGCCGAACCCGGTGAGGTTCGGTTCGAGGTTGGTCGGCGTTTTCTCCAGGCTCACGAAGATCGCATAGCCGATCGGGATGATCCCGGCGATCAGCAACAGCACGATGTAGGGCGAGAGCAGGGTCCAGGCGCCGCGGGTCTCGATGCGGCGGAGCACTCTCCGGCGGCCGCCAGCGGTGCGCTTGCGGGCCGTGGTTGCCACCGGCACGGCGGGGCCGGCTGTTCCAGTTGTCATGTGCTGCGTCCTCGACGATGAGAGTGGCCGTGATTGGGGCCGAGTGTACTGCGCAACAGGGTGGGGGTGGGGAGCAGGCTCCCACACCCCCACCTGTCGTGCAACTGGGCGTTACTTTGAGGTGACTACCGTGTAGCCCTGCGCCTTGGCCTGGTTGTTCAGGTCGGTATCGAACGCCTTCCACGCGTCGTCGAAGCTCTGCCCGGAAACGAGCGCGGGCGCGACCGTCTCCGTCCAGACGCTTCCGGTGTTGTACAGCTGGTACTTGTGGTCGCTCGGCACTGCGCTGATCGCCGGCTTGAACGCTGCGAACGTCTTGTCGGTGTCCGCGTAGTAGTTCGATGCCGACTGCTT
>JBDUEC010000112.1:0-7648 GCA_040002655.1 Rhodoglobus sp.
TCACCGACGGTGACGACGTGCTGCCGGAGAGCGTGCAGTGGCTCATCGACTCGTGGCCGCTGACGGCCGCGGTCGTTCACAATCGCTACATCGACGTGCTCGCCTCGAACGCGCTCGCTCGCGCGATCTCCCCCGCGTTCCGAGTCGGGCTCAACGATGTGGAGTCGCTGTTCGCGGATCCCAGCCAGCGCTCGCTCCACCGCGACTGGGAGGGACTGATCGCGCGCTCCGTCGCCCTGCTGCGAAGAGTCGGCGACAAGCAGGTGGATGACGAGCGCCTGACCGCGCTCGTCGCCCGGATCTCCGAGCGCAGCGACCGATTCCGTGCCCTGTGGCAGCGCAATGACGTCGCGATCCTGGGTGGGGGAACACACGTGCTCGATCACCCGATCGTGGGTGAACTCGTCCTTCAGTTCGCGCAGCTGCCATTGGTCGGAACCGGGGGCCACACGATCTTCTGCTACTTCGCGGAGCCGGGCACACCGGCGGTCGCGACCCTCCAGCGCCTGGCGGACCTTGGGGGGGGACCAGCAGGGACAGGACGCATTCGACCGATCGGTCTAGCGTCGCGGTATGGACCTCAATCTGCTGGACAAGGTGGCCGTTGTCACCGGGGCGAGCAAGGGAATCGGTCTCGCCGTCACCCGCGCTCTCGTGGCCGAGGGCGCCCGGGTGGTGGCGGGAGCGCGCACGATCACTGAGGAGCTGGTGGCGCTATCGGACACCGGTCAGGTTCTTGCGGTCGCGATTGATCTCTCGACGAGCAGCGGCCCGGCCGAGCTGGTCGCGCGCAGCGCGCAATTCGGCGGCCTCGACATTGTCGTGAACAACGTGGGGGCGGTGACGCCGAGAACCACGGGTTTTCTCAACGTTTCTGACGAGGACTGGCTCGGCACCATCAACCTCTCGCTCATGGCGGGCGTGCGCACGACCCGCGCCGCGATACCGCTGCTGATCGAGCGGGGAGGCGGCAACGTGGTGACGATCGGCTCGGTGAATGCCTTTCTGCCCGATCCGGGCGTGATCGATTACTCCGCCGCGAAGGCCGCAGTCTGGAATCTCTCGAAGTCGCTGTCGAAGGAGTTCGGGCCGCAGGGCATCCGCTTCAATACGATCAGCCCCGGCCCCGTTTCGACGCCCCTCTGGCTGGGAGAGAACGGGGTCGCGGCGACCGTCGCGAAGAGCATGGGTGTCTCGTTCGACGAGGCGCGCAAACGCATCATCGAGGGCGGTGGCGGCTTCTCGACCGGTCGATTCACGGAGCCGGAGGAAGTGGCAGACCTGGTGCTGCTGCTCGCGAGCAACCGTGCCGGCAACGTGACCGGTGCCGACTTCCTCATCGACGGCGGACTGACCAAAGACCTGTAAGGCGCAACCGAATCCCCATCCACAAAAGGAGTACTTTCATGTCGAAAACCCCCGTCGTGTTCATCCACGGTCTCTGGATCCACTCGTCTGCCTGGGCGCCCTGGATCGAGCTCTTCAATTCGCGCGGCTACGACGCGACCACGCTCGGCTGGCCGGGGGATGCCGACACCGTCGAGGCGACTCGCGCCAATGCTGACGCGCTTGACGACGTGGGCATCGAGCAGATCTGCCACCACTATGCGGACTACATCGAGACTCTCGACGCCAAGCCGATCGTCGTCGGTCACTCCTTCGGTGGCCTGATCGCGCAGGAACTGCTCGCCAACAACCTGGTAACCGCCGCCGTCGCGATCGACCCTGCACCGATCAAGGGCGTGAAGACCCTGCCGTTCGCCCAGCTGCGTTCGGGCTTCCCGGTGCTCGGCAACCCGGCGAACAAGAAGCGCACCGTGTCGCTCACGGCGAAGCAGTTTCGCTACAGCTTCGGTAACGCAGTGACGGAGGAGGAGTCGAACGCCCTGTTCGAGGCCTGGACGATCCCCGGCCCCGGGCGCCCGCTCTTCGAAGATGCCACCGCCAACTTCGTGCGCAACTCGCCGGCGCGCGTCGACACGCACGAGGCCGTTCGTGGGCCGCTCCTGTTGACCTCGGGCACCGAGGACCACACCGTGCCGAAGGCCGTCACACTCGAGGTCTTCGCGATGTACAAGGACAGCCCGGCTTCGGTGACCGAGTACCACGAGTTCGAGGGCCGCGGTCACTCACTGACCATCGACAGCGGATGGAAGGATGTGGCCGAGGTCACGCTCGACTGGCTCGCGGCGCAGAAGCTCGGCTAGCGAGCGCGGCTCGATGCGGGGTCGATTCACGGCCCCGCATCGCGCCGACTAGACCCCGATGGTGAGTGCCGCGGTGTAGCCCGCGGACGCCGAACCCGACATGCTGGCGATCTGGTGGATGCCGCCGTCGTCTCCGAACACCATGTCCTGCGCCAGGCTGGTTGACGCCAGGTTGCGCACACTCTGCTCGTAGCCGGTCGTCGCGTACACCGCGTCGCACGCCTCCTTGGGCAGTGCGATCTGCGACGTCTTGACGATCGGGCCGGAGGCGACAGCCGTGGCGACATCCGAGTAGACCTCGAAGTGGATGTGCGGCCAGCGGCCCGCGTACGCGGCCGGGAAGATCGACGTGAATGTCACGGTGCCCGTCTCGTCCACCTGCTGAACTCCGCGCAGATAGTTCACCTCCTCGAGGCCGGAACTGTAGAGCGAGTAAGCCCCCGCGCGGTCGCAGTGCCAGAGGTAGACGGCCGCGCCGGTGAGCGCGTCGCCGGTCGCGGCATCCCGCACCGTCAGCTTGATGGTGAGCGGAACGCCCTCGGCGGTCACGGTCGACGAGCCGAAACTCGAGCGGATGTCGGTGCGCACGATCCCGGAGTCATCGAGCACGTTCACGCCGTTCGAGCCATCACCGGGGAACGGGCCACCGGTCTCGTCCGGCACCTCGGCGACCGGACCGGAGGCGTCCGCGGTCGGCGCTGCCGTCGGGGTGCTCGAGGCGGTAGCACTCGGTGTGCTGGACGACGCCGCGGGGCTCGCGCAGGCGGCCAGCAGAGTGGTGGCCGCGATGCCGCCGAACAGGCCGAGCGCGCTGCGACGGTTCACGAGGGTGCGGATGTCGTAGACGAGTCCGCGGTCTTCCTCATCGATCTCTGCGCCGGTCGAGTCGCGCCAGTCGCGCTCGGGAAGTGTGTTCGGCATGGGTCCTCCTCAGGTCGTGTTCCTCCACTCAAGTGGAACCAGCTATGCGAATGGTGGGGTTCTCCTTTGAGAAACCTATGGATGGCCGGAGCAGGATTCGAGAAGCGCGATGCGGCATGAGTGTCTAGCGTTACACCCATGACAATCTCACTCCAGTACGCCAACATCACCGTCAACGATGTGGACGAAGCGATTCCGTTCTACCGGGACGCGCTCGGTCTCGAGGTGCAGAACGACGTGGCCAATGGCGGGTTCCGCTGGGTCACCCTCGGCAGCGCCGCCCAGCCCGGTCTCGGCATCGTGATCTCCGAACCGCACGCCGGGCGCTCGAAGGCCGATGGCGACGCGATGCAGGAACTGCTCGTGAAGGGCGTGCTGCCGATGCTGGTCTTCGCCACCGATGACGTGGACGCCACCTTCGAGAAGGCGCGTACCTTCGGTGCCGAAGTGCTGCAGGAGCCGATCGACCAGGGTTGGGCCAGGGACTGCGCGTTCCGCGATCCCTCAGGCAACATGGTGCGCATCTCGCAGTCCGCGTAGACCGCGCTATCCGGTCTCTCCATCGTCGTGGCGCGCCCGCCGGAACGGCGAGAGCGCCAGCCCGATCGCGACCAGCACGAAGCCGCCGATCGCGATCCAGAACGTGGGGCGGTAGCCGATGCCGTCAGCAAGGAGTCCGCCGACGGGAGCTCCGACGACGATCATGGCGCGATTGATCGACCGGATGGTGATGTTCGTGCGGCCCTGGAGGGCATCCGGAGTCACGGCCTGCCGGTAGCCCATCTCGTTGGCGTTCTGCAGCCCGAGCGTGAGGCCGTACACGCCCTGCCCCGCGGCCAGCACCGCGATGGTGATCCAGCTGCTCGCGGTCGGCGTGAGCGCGATGAGAGCCCATCCGATCGGCATCACCGCGTAGCAGGCGATGACGGCGGGGCCGATGCCGAGGCGCCTTCCGAGCCGAACCGAGAACAGGCTGCCGACCAACCCGGTCACGCCCTGCGCCGCGAGCGCGATGCCCAGCTCGAGCGGTGTGAGCTGCAAAGCGAGCAGCACGAACGGTACGAAGATCGTGTTCAGCATGCTGTTGAACAGGAACCAGACGTGCCCGGTGATCGCCGCAGGGGCGAGGGTACGGTGCCGGTACACCCAGCGCAGTCCCTCCGCGATCTCGCCACGCAGGTTGCGCTTCTCGGCGGGCGGGGGCGGCGGCTCCACGATGCGGATGCCCGACATCGACGCGGCCGAGAACAGGTACGACGCGGCATCCACAAGCACCGCGATCGGTGCCCCCAGTGCCGTGACCAGTGCGCCCGCCACCAGCGGCCCGGAGGTCTGCGCCACCGCCGCGCTCTGGTCGAGCCGAGCGTTCGCGCCCAGCAGGGCCGATCGCGGCACCAACCGGGGCAGGAAGGACTGTGAGGCGGCGTCGTAGAACAGCGAGAACACCCCGAACAGCGCCACGAACGCCAGCAGCAGCGGCAGGCTCAACCAATGCAGCAGCCAGAACAGCGGGATGAGGCCGAGCAGCACTCCACGCGCCAGATCCGTCGTGACGAGGATCGGCTTGCGCCGCCGGCGATCGACGAGCGCCCCGACGACCAGGCCGAGCACGAGATACGGCGCCCAGCGGCTCGCGTTCAGCAGGCCGACGTCCGTCGCGGTTCCGCGGAGAGTTACGACCACGAGCACCTGCAGCGCGATCGTGGTGACGTACGTGCCGAACCCCGACACGGTCTCCGCGCCCCAGAACCTCAGGAATCCCGGATGCCGGAACGCACCGTCACCTGCGGGCTCTGGCATCGGCACCCTCCGTCAGTTCCCCTCCACGTTATCGCGCGGAGGGTCGCACGTGCTCGAGCAGCAGCGCGAGTGGACGGGGCACCCGCCCCAGGTCGAGCGCCTGCACGAGGGCACGCGCGTACTGCGACTTGCGACCCCCGATCGAGCCCATGAAGCGCCGCAGCTGCTGCTCGCGGGTGCGGGTGCGCTGGAACGGCTGGTTCTGTAGGGA
The DNA here is from genome assembly GCA_040002655.1 of Rhodoglobus sp. Lineage (GTDB taxonomy): Bacteria > Actinomycetota > Actinomycetes > Actinomycetales > Microbacteriaceae > Rhodoglobus. The sequence goes on from JBDUEC010000112.1 coordinate 5,140, forward strand.
GCGCAGCGCGCGCAGGTCGCCCTCGCCCTCGATCGCGAACTCGACGCCGTCCAGACCGATTGCGCGGAACAGTTCGTCTTCCAGGTCGCGCTCGCAGGCGAAGAACCCGAGCGTCTCCATCGTCGTGCGGCTGAGCCCGAAACCGAGCCCCGCCCGTTCGAGCCCGCGCTCGAAATAGCGCTCCTCGCCGGCGTCGCACATGCCCGCAAGCGCAACGCCCGCCGGCACGAGCACGTCGAGGAACCGGCCGATACTCGTGACGCCGCCGAGGGCCATGACGCAGACGGCTTCAGACGCGAGGTTCCGCCCGAGCCGCTCGGCAAGGGTCTCGATCGCGACTCGATCGCTTTCGCCTTCGACCAGCACGGCAATGCGGATGCCGCCCGCGAGCGTCGCGACCGCCGGGTCGAGCGCCGCGGTGTCCGCACTCGCAGTCACCGCGGTGCGGAAGCGTGCGACCTCGTCCATGGGCCCAGTTTCGCAGCCTCGGTCCTCGTTGGCCCGTTGCCAACCCGGCGTCGGGCGCTCCACACTGGGGGAATGAAGCCACCACCGCGCACGTCGGGCACCTCGCGCTGGAGCATCGGCTCCCGCAACTCGGTGCTCTCCATCGGAAGCAGCGGATCGATCCTCTCTGTGGGTTCCGTCGGCTCATTCGGATCCATCGGCTCGATCGGGTCGTCCCTCTCGGTGCTCTCGATCGGGTCATTCCTGAGCCTCGGCGCGATCCTGTGCTCGATGTCGCTGCTGTCGATCATGTCGCACCGGGCCCGGCGCCGCGTGCTGCGGAACGGCGCCGCGTGACACGGAACCGTGCCGTCTAGGTCATCCGCTGCAACGCCTCCGCCTGGTGGCGGTTGCCGAGCAGCTCCCAGCCGACGACCGGCACGGCGGGGGCGAGCGTCACAACGATGAGGCACGCGCCCATGGATGCCCCGTTTGCTGCGAGCGCGACCGCGATCGCGAGCATGGCCACGGTGCCGGCGAACAGACCGATGTGGAAGAGGTCGAAGGTGCGCAGCAGCTGGGTGTACAGGCCGTAGAAGACCAGGGTGAAGATCAGCGCGGGAACCACGACAGCCACTATCGCGCCGAGGGTGTCGATGTGCGCGTCGCCCTCGACGACGAGTGCGGCGATGTGCAGGCCCGCTCCGATCGCAGCGATCGAGCCGTAGAGGGGAATGTGCCCGTAGCTCCACGCGGTCGAGCGCTCTCGGTGCACGGAGAGCACCTGGCCGGACGGGATCATGAAGTAGGTCCACCACAGGCCGAAGGTCAGGCCGATTCCCGCGACAATGATGAGCACGGCCTCGGTGCTCCAGCCCTGCTCCTGCACGACGACCGACACCACCGCAACCGTGCCGAACACTCCCTCACCGAGCGCGATGATCGCGAGCAGGCCGTAGCGCTCGGCGATGTGGTACGCGTTCCACGGAGTCCCCGAGGTCTTTCGTTCGGCGAGAATCGGGGCGACCAGCTCGACGGCAAACAGCAACACCGCGATCGTGAAGAACGCCGCCTGGCCGAATCCGATCATCCCCGTCACGATCCAGCCGAGCTGGGCTCCGCCAACGAAGTAGACGTAGCCCATCGCGGTGCGACGACGGGCCGGGTCGCCTCGCGCCGCCCGCAGCCACTGCCCGATCAGCGCCACGCGCATGGTGACGTAGCCGAGCACCGGCACCGCGTTGTCGACGGGGCCACCGGCCGCCAGCGAGTCGAAGAACGCCGGGATGCCCAGCGAGAAGACGACGACCCCGATCATCTGCACCATCGTGCAGAGCCGGTAGAACCAGTCGTCCGTGTCGTATGCGGATGCGAACCAGGAGAAGTTGATCCACGCCCAACAGATGCAGACGATCGCGAAGGTGAACCCCACGATGCCTGGCAGCGGATTGGCGTCGGCGACGAAGTGGGAGAGCTGGTCCGCCGCCTGGCCGAACGCCACGACGAACGCGAGGTCGAAGAGCAGCTCGAGCGGGGTCGCGGCCCGGTGCGACTCCTGCGGGTCGCGGCCGGACATCCGCCTGATTCTCGCGATCACGGCACCATCATTCCATGGCCGAGGGTTGGTCGGTCTCGCCGATCCATTCGCGTGCCGCTAGCCGCGCCCGCCACCACGGCGGAGCGGAACAGGCCCAGTTTCGTAGCGTCAGGCCCGCGCCGCGAAGCGACGGCCGGAGATCTCCGCCGGCGCGATGCGCACGTAGTTCCACTTGACGGTGGGGCTCGCCGTGCGCAGCCCGAGCACCCCGGAAGCCTCGATCTCTGCATCCTTTCCCAATCGCCGAGCCTGACCCTTCACGACGACGCTCCACCGCTTGCGCTGGTGAGTGCCGTCCACCTCGAACGCCACCTCCGGATGCTCGGTGATGGCGACGAGCTTGGAGCCGGGAGCGCTTCGAAAGTAGATCACCGAATCTGTGACCAGGTAGTTGACCGGGAAGATGTCGACTCCGCCGTCGATAGTCACGGCCAGCCGCGCGTAGTCGCCCGCTTCCAGGAACTC
>JBDUEC010000113.1:0-7551 GCA_040002655.1 Rhodoglobus sp.
GGTCCCAGTTGACCCAGCTCTCCTTGCGGTAGGCCAGGCCCTTCTCGTAGAGCTTCAGGAACAGCCACTGGTTCCACTTGTAGTACTCGGGGTCACTGGTGTGCAGCACGCGGTCCCAGTCGAAGGAGACGCCGTAGCTTCGCATGCCCTTGCGCTGCTGCTCGATGTTCTCGTAGGTCCAGGTGACCGGGTTCGCTCCGCGGCTGATCGCGGCGTTCTCGGCCGGCAGCCCGAAGGAGTCCCAGCCGATCGGATGCAGCACGTTGAAGCCGCGTTGGCGCCAGTAGCGCGCCACGATGTCACCGAAGGCGTAGGCCTCAGCGTGCCCCATGTGCAGGTCGCCCGAGGGGTACGGGAACATGTCCAGGATGTACTTGCGCGGCCGCTTGTCGGTGGGGTCACCGGTCGCGAAGGGCTTGGTGTCGTCCCAGACCTTCTGCCACTTGGCCTGGATGGCAACGATGTCGTACTCGGCGGGCTCGTCGCGGGGGTCGGGCATCTGGGGCTGGTCGGTCACGACATACAAGCGTACCCAACGCGTGGTGGGGGCTCGCGCCTCAGCCGACCACCTCAATCGCGCAGGTCGGCCCGGATGCCCGCGACAATCGCGCGTCGAGTGTGAGAAGCGGAGCTCCGAGCCGTTCGGCCAGGGCGACATAAGCCGCGTCGTAGCTCGAAAGGTTGTGACCGAGTTGCCAGGAACGCTCGTGAAGGGATTCGTAGGGCCACAGCTGGATGGGCAGCCGCCAGAAACCGTCGAGAGCAAGTCGCGCCCCGGTCTCTCCGAGGTCACCCGCGTTGCGAAGGCGGCGGAGTACGTTCGACAATTCCACCGGCAGGTGGTCGGGCGCGTGCAGCTGGCTGGATGACAGCCGATCGGCGATCACGCCCGACAGGCTCGGGTCGATCAACAGTCCCACCAGGGCGGACGCGTCGACCACGACCGGCCCCGGGCTCACCGTCGATCCGCCGCTATGGCGTGAAGAATGACCTGGGTGCTCACGGGGCGATAGTTTCGCGCCCGCGCCCTGATCTCCGCGAGAACTACGTCGATTTCTGGCTTCTCGACGAGTTCGCGCAGCTGTGTGGAGAGGTACTCCTGAAGCGACCGGCCGGACCGTGCGGCCCGAGCTGCGAGCTCGTCCCGAACCTCGTTGGGTAGATCCCGAATTGTCACCGAAACTGTCATGCTGCTATTTTCACAGCACTGGCAGCATTATGCAATCATGTGCTCACATCCCCGGCGCCGAGCACCGCGAGCAGCGCGGCCGCCTTGATGCGCACCTCCTCGAGTTCCTCGACCGGTACCGAGAGCGCCGTGATCCCGCCGCCCGAGCCCACTGTCGACCCGTGCTCGTCGATCACGATCGAGCGGATGACCATGGCCAGGTCCACGCGCCCGTTGAGCCCGAAGTACCCGAATGCACCCGCGTAGATGCCCCGCGCCCGCTGCTCCAACCCGTCGAGGATCATCGTCGCGCTGTACTTGGGCGCCCCGGTCATCGACCCGGCCGGGAAGCACACCGCCACGGCATCCAGAGCGTCGATGTCGGGGGCGAGCCGGCCGCGCACCGTGCTGACGAGTTGGTGCACCTGCGCGTAGCTCTCCACCGCCAGCAGGCTCGTCACCTCCACGCTACCGATCTCGCTCACCCGCGCGATGTCGTTGCGCATCAGGTCCACGATCATCAGGTTCTCGGCGCGCTCCTTGTCACTCGACTCGAGTTCATCGCGCAGGGCTTCGTCTTCGGTGACAGTGGCCCCGCGACGGCGGGTGCCCTTGATCGGGCGGGACTCGACCACTCCGTCCGGCGACACCGTGAGGAACTGCTCGGGCGAGGAGCTCAGCAGCGCGATCGGCCCGATCCGCAGCAGCGCGCCGTGGTGGCTCGGGCTCGACGCGCGCAGGGCCAGGTAGGTCGCGACCGGGTCCGGGGAGACATCCACCGTGGCCTCCGTGGTGAGGCAGAGTTGGTAGGCCTCACCCTCGGTGATCGCGGCCTTGCAGGCATCGACCATGGCGAGGTAGTCGGCATCCGGGTAGCGCCAGACGGCGGTCGCCGGCGCGGGAGCGGGTGCGGCCGCGGGGGGTGCTGCGGAGTCCAGCGCGGCGATCGTCGCGTCGCGCCAGGCCGCCGCCTCGGCCCAGTCGCTGGCCAGGGCGAGGAGCGTGACGGTCTGGCTGGCGTGGTCGAACTCGATCGCCCGGTCGACGAAGATGAGGGCGGCATCCGGATACCGCGACTCCCGGTTGCGCGGCTGCCCGAGCGTCTCGAACCGCAGCTCATAGCCGAGCCAGCCCACCCACCCGAGCTGGAAGCCGTCAGCGCCGCTCTCGAGGGCGTGCTCGGCGAGATCCGCCCGCAGGAAGTCGAAAACCGAGCCCTCGAACGTGTCGGCTACGCGGCTCGCGGCCCCGATGTAACTCGCGCCAGTGGTGGCGTTCGCGCCAGTATCCAGCCAGACCACATCGGTGCTCGCGCCGTGCAGGGCGACGAACGCCGCGGCCGGGTCGACCCAGTGCCGTAGCGGATGCCGCAGCACGAGTGGGCGCATACCCTAAGCCTATGAGTGTGACGTCGATCTACCGCTGGCATGACGGGGCACTGCAGGCGTTGGAGCACTGCGAGATGGCCGACACCTCGATCGAGGCAGCGGACTCGTGGTTTGTCACGAACGGTGAGGCGCTCGCCCTCGACCTGCACCGCACCCGCTTCCTCACCGCGATCCCCCGAGCCCGCTACGAGCAAGTCGACCCGATCGCCTTCTGGGACGCCGCGATCGCCCTCATCCCGCGCGAGGACGACTGGTTCCCCCGTGTCGAGCTGCAGCTGCACAGCGAGGCGCCGCTGCTGGTGTTCCGCCTGCGGTCTGCGCCCGAGCGCGCGCGTTCGGTCGCGCTCGCCACCTGGACGGGGAACGATCCGCGCACCACGCCGCGCGTGAAGGGGCCCGATCTCGAGGCCATGACGCGGGTGCGTACCTCGGTGCAGGCGGTGGGAGCACAGGAGGCGGTGATCCTCTCCCCGGACGGCTACGTCGTCGAGGCCTCGACCAGCGCCCTGCTGTGGTGGCGGGGCAACATCCTGTGCGCGCCGTCAGCCGACCTCGACCGGGTGGACAGCGTGACCGCACGCAGCCTGCTCACCCTGGCGAGCGCCCTGCGCATCGACACCTTCGAGGAGTCCGTCACCCCCGCGGAACTGGACGGTGTTGAGCTCTGGGCGGTCAACGCCCTGCACGGCATTCGCATCGTCACGAACTGGGTGGATGGCCCCGCACTCGCGGAGCTGCCGGGGCGGCTCGAAACCTGGCGTCGGCGGCTGGACGCCCTCAGGCGACCGCTGTGAGCGACATCCTCGCGGGCATCGGCTCGCTGTTCGCGGGCTTCGGCGGATGGCTCGACGACCTACTCTCGTGGGTGCTGGCCCTGGTGCAGTCGGTGGACCCAGTGACCCGCACGCTGATCGCGGGGGTCGGCATCCTGCTCGAAACCACTCTGCTGGTAGGCCTGGTCGTGCCAGGGGACACCGTGGTCATCGTCACTGCCACCGGGGTGGACGGCCCCGTGCAGTACTTCGCGCTCGCCCTCACGGTGATCGCGGGTGCGATCTGCGGGGAGTCGATCGGCTTCGCGCTCGGCCGCTACTTCGGGCGGCGCATCCGCGCGTCCCGGCTCGGGCGCGCCCTCGGCGAGAAGAACTGGGTTCGCGCGGAGAACTACCTGGACCGGCGTGGGGGCATCGCGGTGTTCATCTCGCGGTTTCTGCCGGTGCTGCACGCGCTCATCCCGGTGACGGTGGGTGCGAGCGCGATGAGCTACCGCAAATTCATCAGCTGGACCCTGCCGGCCTCGGTGATCTGGGCATTCGCGTACGTCTCGGTCGGCACTTTCGCCGGCGGCAGCTACCGCGAGCTTGCCAAGGAACTGCACGGCGCAGGCTACATCTTCATCGGGGCCGTCGTCGTGTTCGTGGCCGTCGTGTTCGGCGCCAAGAAGCTGATCGAGCGCCGTGAGGCCAGACACATGGACCACCCGGGCGACGGCGACCCGAACACGATCGACGACCCGCTGTAGAACAACAAAAGGGCGGGCACCGAAGCACCCGCCCTTCGTTCGATTCCGGTGTTACTTGAGGAATCCGTTGTCGGTCAGCCACTTCTTGGCGATGGCATCGGACGACTGCTGGTCGTTCACGCTCAGCGCGTTGAGCGCGGAGAGCTCCTTCGCGGAGAGCTTCGCGTCGATCGGGTTGATGACCTTGCCGATCTCGCTGGCCAGATCCTTGTTCACGAGCGGCACGACGTTCGAGGCCAGGAACAGGCCCTTCGGGTCGAGCAGCGTCACGAGCTTGTTGGCGGCGATGTTGGGGTCGGCGCTGTAGATGTTGCCGATCGTGATCGTGCCGTCCTTGATAGCGGCGACGGTGAGCGGTCCACCGGAGTCACCGATCGCCGTGAAGGTCACGTCGACGTTGTAGGTGTCTTTGAGGCCCTGCACGCCGTACGGTCGCGTCTGGAGCTCGGCGTTGCCACCCAGCACCAGGTTTGGCAGGCCGGCGAGGTCGGCGATCGACTTCACGTTGTTCTTGTCTGCGAACTCCTGCGTCACGTTGTACGAGTCCTGGTCCGTCGCAGGCGACTGGTCGAGCACGGTCAGGTTGGCAGGCAGCGCCTTCTGCAGTTCGGCATAGACGTCATCGGACGTGGTCGCCTTGGTGTCGGGCGAGTAGAACTGGAGCAGGTTGCCGGTGTACTCCGGAATCAGGTCGACTGTGCCGTTCTCGAGTTCGGGCAGGTATGCGTCGCGCTGGCCGATCTGGAACTTGCGATCGACCGTGAAGCCCGCGTTCTCGAGTGCCTGGGAGTAGATCTCGGCAATGATCTCGTTCGAGTAGTACGCCTGCGAACCGACAACAATGGTGCCGCCCGGCGTGCTGCTCGAACCCGATCCCGAATCCAGCGGATCGCCCGAAGTGCACCCTGAGAGGGCCAATGCTGCCCCGACCACGACCGCACCAAGCGCGAATCGGCCTTTGTTCCTAGCTGTGAACATCACTTTTCCTTTTCTTCATGAGATGGGGGTTCCCACCACCGCAGTCGGCCGGCTGGGCCTGGTGCGGACGCTTTTTGCCATTGCCACCGCGACACCGTGGGGAACAGCGAATTTCTGCAGCAGGGCGAACAGCCCGTCGAGCACCAGCGCGAGCACGGCCACGAGCAATGCACCGCCGACGAGCTGCGGGATGTCGTGGGACTGAATCCCACCGAAGATGTAGATGCCGAAACCGCCGAGTCCGACGTACGAGGCGAGGGTCGCTGTTGCCACGATCTGCAGGGCCGCATTGCGAATGCCGCCGAGCAGCAGGGGCAGGCCGAGAGGAATCTCGACCTTGGTGAGAATCTGCCATTCCGACATGCCCACCGCTCGAGCCGCGTCGATCGTGCGCCTATCGATCGCCTCGAGCCCGGCGTACGCGCCAGCGAGGATCGACGGAACGCCGAGCAGCACGAAGACGAAGACGGCAGCGATCTCGGCGCGACCCACGCCGATCGCGAGTGCGAGGATGGTGAGCAAGCCCAGCGACGGAAGTGCCCGTGCCGCCCCGGACAAGCCGATTGCGATCTGCCTGCCCCGACCAGAGTGCCCGATGTAATACCCGATCGGAACAGCGATCACGATCGCGACCACCAGCGAGATCACGGTGTACAGAATGTGTTCGCCGAGCCGCTGCACGACCGTGTTGACGATGGTGCCGCGCGGCCAGACCGGCGTGAAGATCCAGACAATGGCATCCCAGAAGAGGTTCATGCGGTCGCCGCCTCGAACTCGACCGCGCGGTTACGGCTGGCCTTCACCACGCGGGTCCACGGCATGATGAAGCGGCCAAGCAGCACGAGCAGCGCGTCCAGAGCGAGTGCGATCACCACAACCATGACGATGCCGGTGGCAATCTCGAGCGGGATGTTGCGCTGGAGCCCGTCGATGAACAGGTTGCCGAGGCTCGGGACACCGACCAGCGAGCCGACGGTGACGAGGCTCACGGTACTCACTGTGACGACGCGAAGCCCGGCGAGCATCACCGGTCCGGCGAGGGGGAACTCCACCCTCCAGAACCGACCCCAGGCGGAGTAGCCGACAGCCGTTGCCGACTGGATGACGTCCGGGTCGACGGCATCGAGGGCATCCGCTGTGGTTCGCACCATGAGCGCCACGGCGTAGATCGATAGGCAGGTGATGACGTTGGTCGGAACGATGATCGGCAGACCAATCGCGGTGGGAAGCGCCACGAGCAGCGCGAGCGACGGGATCGTGTAAAGCAACCCGACCACCGTGAGCAGGATGCCGCGGGTCACCCGGAACCGATGCGCGAGCCAGCCGAGTGGCAGCGCCACGACGAAACCGATGAGGATCGGTGGGATGCTCAGCTGAAGGTGCTCAAGGGACAGCCTGAGCACCAGGTCGAGATTGTTGAAGAGCCAGTTCATTTGCTGCCCGGGCTCTCGACGAGTCGCCCGGCCGCGCGGCCCTCGCCGTCGATGAGCACACTGCCGTGAGCGGTCTTCTTGATGCTGAGCGCTCGCCTGCCGCGCTCGACGCCGATGAAGCTTGCCACGAAGTCGTTCGCGGGGTTCTCGGTGATCTCAGTGGGCGATCCGACCTGGGCGATCTTCGCGCCCTTCTGCAGGATGACCACCTGGTCGCCCACCAGGAAAGCTTCGTCGATGTCGTGGGTGACGAACACGACCGTCTTGTCGAGATCACGCTGCAGGTGGATGAGCTCTTGCTGCAGGTCGGCCCGCACGATGGGGTCAACGGCGCCGAAGGGCTCGTCCATGAGCAGGATGTTGGGGTTGACCGCCAGGCCGCGTGCGACTCCGACACGCTGCTGCTGGCCGCCGGAGAGCTGGCTGGGGTAGCGGTTCGCGAGCGATCGGTCCAGGCCCACCTTGTCGAGCAGCTCGAGCGCGTCTTCGTGGGCTTTCTTCTTCGGCACGCCGGTGAGCAGCGGCACAGTGGCGACGTTGTCGATCACCCTGCGGTGGGGCAGCAGGCCCGAGTTCTGCATCACGTACCCGATACGCCGCCGCAGCTGCACCGGCTCCACCTTCGCGATGTCATCGCCGTCGATGTCGATCTGGCCGGAACTGGGGTCGACCATGCGGTTGATCATGCGCAGCAGGGTGGTCTTGCCGCAGCCAGAGGAGCCGACGAACACTGTCGTCTTGCGAGAGGGAATGACGAGGCTGAAGTCGTCAACTGCCCTGGTCCCGTCTGGGAATTGCTTCGAGACAGAACGGAACTCGATCATCTACTACGGCTCATTCCTCGCGCCCGGACACGGATCGACACTTGCCAGTTATTTCACCTAAACACTATTCGGAGGCTCTGTCATTCCCGGATTGGCATTACGCAGGGTTTCGACAGGCGAGGCCCAACCGTGTCGGATGTCGCGACTACTGTCACGGCATGACTGCAGACACTCCCCCGCTCGCCGCATCCGTGCGCATCGACACCATCGTGCTGGATTGCCCTGACCCGGCGCTGCT
>JBDUEC010000114.1:0-7521 GCA_040002655.1 Rhodoglobus sp.
GCAGCCTCATCGGCCGCCGCGACCAACGAACTGCGGTCGCGCCAGGTCATCACCGCGAGGTAGAGCAGGTATGCGACCCCGAGGTACTTCAGCACGCTGAAGGCGATGGAACTGGCGTACAGGAGGTAGGCGAGCCCGGTGATCGCTGCGACCATGTGCGGCACGATGCCGAGGGTGCAGGCGAACGCGGCGAGGATGCTCGCTCGGGTTCCGCGGGAGAGGCCCGCTGCGATCGTGTAGATCGCCCCGGTGCCGGGCGTCGCGACGACCACGAGCGTGGTGATGAGAAATGCGATGCTCATGGGCCACACGCTACCAACGCGCTGCGGTCGGCGTAGCATCGAATCGATGTCCACCGCTGAGCTGCCCTTCCGCTGGCGGTCGATCGCACTCCCGGCCCTGCTGCCGACGCTGCTGTTCTCCACGGGCGAGGGTGCGATCATCCCGATCATCCCGACGGTCGCGGATAACCTCGGCGCCACCCTCGCGATTGCGGGCCTGGTTGCTGCCGCGATCACCGTGGGGGAACTGGCCGGAAACATCCCGAGCGGATGGCTCGTCTCCCGCATCGGGGAACGCCCGGCCATGATCGGGGCCGCCGCGCTCTCGGTGATCGGTCTCGTGATCTGTCTGCTCTCACCGAACCCGCTCGCACTGGGATTCGGCATCTTCCTGGTCGGTCTCTCCGGTGCGGTATTCGCTTTGGCGCGCCACGCGTTTCTCACCAGCTTCGTTCCGATCACCTACCGCGCCAGGGCACTCTCCACGCTGGGCGGAACCTTCCGCCTCGGGTACTTCATCGGACCATTCCTTACCGCTGGCGCCATCCACCTGTTCGCGAACCCGGCCACGGCGTTCTGGATCCACCTGGTGATGTGCTCGGCCGCTGTGATCGTGCTCGTGACTCTGCCCGACCCCACGAAAACGTTCGGATCGGTGACCACGGCCCGCGCGGCCGACGGCAAGGAGTTGCGTGAGGGCGAGGAACTGGCCGAGAAGGAATCCACCGGACTGTTCCACACGATCCGCGCCAACCGTGGGGTGCTCAGCCGACTCGGCCTTGGCGCAGCGCTCATCGGGGCGATGCGGGCCAGCCGCAACGTGATCGTGCCGCTTTGGGCGGTGAGCATCGGCCTCGGGGACACCAACACCGCGCTCATCATCGGCATCGCGGGCGCCGTGGACTTCGCGCTGTTCTACGCCAGCGGCCAGATCATGGATCGCTGGGGTCGGCTATGGAGCGCTCTGCCATCCATGGTCGGGCTCGGCCTCGGCCATCTCGTGCTCGCCTTCACCCACAACCTGTCGAGCAACGGCACGTGGTTCATCATTGCCACGATGGTGCTCGCGCTTGCGAACGGGCTCGGCAGCGGCATCCTGATGACCCTCGGGGCCGACCTTGCCGACAAGAGCAATCCGGCGCCGTTTCTCGGCGCCTGGCGGTTCACCGGGGGGCTCGGCGGTGCGGGCGCTCCACTCGCGGTCGCTGGCATCACGGCGGTGGCGTCGATCTCGCTCGCGGCCGGGGTGATGGGCGTGCTCGGGCTTCTCGGCGCCGGCATCCTGCTGCGCTATTTGCCGCGCTACGTGCCGCACGTGCGGCGCAAGCCCGCGGCCTAGCAGGCACTAGCGCTGACCGGCGGCGACACCGACACTGGACTGAGGAGGGATCACGATGTCCGCAACGGTGCTCGATATGTCCATGTCGCTGGATGGCTTCATCACCGGCCCGAATCCTGGGCCGCACAATGGCCTCGGTGACGGCGGCGGCCGGCTGCACGAATGGATTTTCTCCGGCGCAGTCGGCACCGACATCCAGACCGCTGCCGATCGCCTCGGCAGGGTGAACCGCGAGGTCTTCGACGAGGCGATGTCCAGCGGAGCCGTGATCGCCGGGCGGCCGACGTTCGAACCGGCCGAAGGATGGGGCGGCGACCACCACAATGGCGTGCCGATCTACATCATCAGCCGCCATCCGGCCCCGGACTGGACGGCTGGCTGGCCCGCGGTGCACTACACCGACGACCTCGCCGCGGCCGTGCGGAACGCCAAGCGGGCAGCCGGTGCGAGGAACGTGCTCGTGCACGGGGCGAGCATCGCGCAACGTGCCCTGGCCGAGGGGTTGTTGGATGAACTTGAGATCCACCTCATCCCGGTGCTGCTCGGCGATGGGCTCCGCCTCTTTGAACACCTCGGCGTCGAGCAGCGCGAGCTGGCACGCACCCGGGTTCTCGAGGGCGAAGACGGCGTCACGCACCTGCACTACCGCGTGCGGCGCTGAGCCGCTAGGCGCGACTGCGGCGGTTGTCACGCAGGATCAGCCAGCCTCGCACCAGCGAGAGCAGTGCGACGATCAGGAAGAACTTGCCGAAGAACGACGCGAAGGTGAAGATCGCCGCGACCAGCAACACCAGGAAGCCGACCACCCACGGCACCCAACCGTACGGTCGCGCGGGTCGGTTGGCTGCCACGTCGCCACGATAGCAGCGCGCCGCATTTTCTAAACCGTAGGCTGAAGTCGCCATGACCGACGCTCCCGTTCTCCGCATCGCGGCCGCCCTGATCTACGATCCGGCCGGGCGAATGCTCATGGTGCGCAAGCGCGGAACCAGCGTCTTCATGCAGCCGGGCGGCAAGCTCGAGCCGGGCGAGTCCGCCGCGGACTGCCTGGCCCGCGAGCTGCACGAGGAACTCGGCCTGCAGCTGGACCCGGAGACCTTCGTGCACCGTGGGCGCTACGCCGCCGATGCGGCGAACGAACCCGGCCACGTCGTCGACTGCGACGTCTTCGAAGTCGCGATCACCGGCCCGGTGGTGGCTGCGGCCGAGATCGAGGAGGCGCGCTGGTTCACCCCGGCCGAGCTGCTCGAGGTGCCGATCGCACCGCTGACGCGGGACAACTTCCTCGGCTGAAGCGCCGCTAGCTGAACACCGAGCGGGCGACCGCGGTCACCTCGATGCGGAAGCCCTGCGGAACGAGGAGTGAGACCACGGGCGGATGCCAGTACGCAGACAGCGAGACGGTGGCGCTGCGGCCGTCCACGGTTTCGGCGCGCTCCACCTGCAGCGACTCGAAGTCGGTGGGAGTCTGCGCGAGGTAGCCGGTGACGGCGGCGGCGACATCCGCTGAATCGAGGGTCGGACGCAGTCCGTTCGGGGTCAGGGTGACGTCGTCGAGCGCGAAGGCTTCTGCACCGACCAGGGCGGCGCCGTCGGCCACCACGAAGAGCCGCTTGCGCTCCAGATAGAGCGAGGTGGCTGCGACTACGAGAAGGATCAACACGAGCGAGAGGAAGCCGTAGAAGATCGTGAGTGGGAGGGTGGAGCCCTCGTCGTTCTGGGCGAGGCGCCTCATCCGGATCCCCAGAAGCGTGAGACCTGCTGGGTGGCCGTTGCCGACAGCGGAATGGTGAGTGGCACATTGAGCGTCAGGATCGGCGGTACCAGGGGAAGATCCACCGTCGTTGTCACCGAGACGGTGACAAACCCCTGCCGGGTGAGGCACTTCGCTGGGTTGGGCGAGCAGCTCACCGCGACTGTTGCGTCGTCGCCATCGAGGCCGTAGTCGGCGAGCGCGAACTGGATGGCACGCTCGGCCGCCGCAGACGCTTCACCAGGGGTGGCCGACTGCACGAACACGCGGGCGGCCTGTCGCGCGGCGCCCTCCACCGCCAGGGCTCCGGCCTGTACGGCTGACATGACGAGCACCAGGTAGACCAGCGGGATGAGCAGCAGCATGCCCGCCGTCACGAACTCGAGCGCCGCGGAGCCGGACTCGTCAGCCCAAGGTTTCGATCGCAGCATGACCCTCCACCTCGAGGCCGTCGCTCACGCCGAACAGGCCGATCAAGGGCAGCGGGGCACGCACCGTGACGATCGCTGCCGGATGCCCCAGGTAGCTGCCGGTCGTCGCAGTCACGTCCTCGGCGTATCTGTCACCGATCGCCGTGGTGATGAGGTCCTGCGCTCGGGCCACCCCGTCACCGAGCTGGTTGTCGGCCAGGGCGGCGAACCGGGCGCCCTCGGATGCGGCATCCAGCAGGGTGTTACGGATGTGGAGTGCGAGGCCGAGCTGGATCACCGAGAGCGTCAAGACCGTCAGCAGCCCGCCAACCATCGCGAACTCGGCGGGCGCCGAGCCCGAGTCACTCGCGAGGAACCGGATGAGCCGCCGCATCCGTCAGTACCCGGTGACCCGTTCAATGGCCTGCTGGAACACGCTGCTCAGCGCGGGGCCCGCTATGCCCCAGATCACGATGACCAGCCCAGCCGTCATGAGGGTGATGAGCACCCAACCGGGTACGTCGCCCCGGTCGGAGCGGAGGAACTCACGGAATCGTTGCATGGTTGCCTGCTTTCTACAGTCCGAACTGAAGCACGAGGATGCCTGGGAAAATTGCGAACGCGATCGTCACCGGCAGGATCAGGAACACGAGGGGCACGAGCATGGCGACCTCCTTCTTGCCCGCGACCTCGAGCAGGTCGCGCTTGGCGTCATCCCGAACATCCTGTGCCTGAGCGCGGAGCACCTCGGCGAGCGGGGTTCCCCGCTCGAGTGCGCCCGTGATCTGTTCGACGCAGCGGGTGAACGACGGCAGCTGCAGGTCGTCGGCGAGTGCCGTCAGGGATTGCGCGAAGGGCAGACCGGTGTTCACCTGGGACACCACGGTGCCGAGTTCTGCCGCCAACTCTCCCCCGCTGATGCGGGACACCCGGCGGATCGCGTCGAGTGTGCCCTCGCCAGCAGAGAGGCTCAGTGTGAGGAACTCAAGCACGGTCGGCAGCTCACTCGCCATGCGGACTACCCGCGCCTTCGCGGCGCGCTGCAGCAAATAGTCGCGGGCGACGACGCCCAGCACGGCACCGAGCACGACGATCGCAATGCCCAGGATGACGGGCACCGCCTGCACGCGGGAGACCGCCAATCCGCCGAGCACACCGATCGCCGCTCCCCCGGCGCCCCAGGCCAGCAGCTGCGTGCGGTACCCGTCTACGGTGAGCGGAGAGTTGGCTTGCCGCAACCGCCGTGCAATCGATTCGGTGCCGCCGAACACCCTGCCAATCGCCGACTTCGCGCGCTCGAGGGATGGCGAGAACAGCGCCCCGATCACGGGGAGCGGGTCAACCGTGTGGCGATCGAGTAGGGAGCGAGCGCCGTCGGAGAAGTCCGCGACATACGGGGCCACACGGTCGGCCAGCCGCGGCCGGCTCAACCGCGGCACGAGGCTCACGATGGACCACAGGCCGAGGCCGAGTGCAATACCGCAGGCGATCGCCCACGCGCCGAGGCTCGTCATCCGAACCACCGCCGTTCCTCGGGCAGCGCGCCGAGCCCGAGCATCACCCGGTACGCCACGATTGTCACACCGAGACCCGCGACGATGAGAACCGCTCCGGCGGAGGTGTTGTAGGCGGCGGCCGCCTCCGGGCGGGTCGCCAGCAGGAGCAGCACGATCCAGGGGGCGGCGACGCCGAGGCGGGCCGCGTTCACGAGCCAGGATTGGCGCGCCTCGAGTTCGGACCGCACGGCGGATTCCTGTCGCAGATACGCGGCGAGGTTGCGCAGCACCTGGGTCAACTCGCTGCCGCCCACCTCGCGCGACATGCGGAGGGTTTCGAGGATGCGGTCGGCCGTGGCATCCGCCAGCCGCTCCTTGAGGGAGTCGAGGCAGACCGAAAAGTTGCCGGTCATGCGGTACTCGGATTCGAAGGCAGTGAACGCCTCGCGAGTGCTTGGTGGGCCTGTGTGGGCCAGGGTGACGACGCTGTCTGGCAGTGCGAGTCCGGAGCGCACGGCCGACACCAGGTGGTCGACGACGTCAGGCCAGAGCACCCGGGTCGCCCTGCGTCTGGCCTTGGCTCGCCAGCTTACGATCAGCGCTGGCGCGACAAGCGCCACGGCGCCGGCTGCAAGGGCGAGCACTGTCACCGGCACCAGGGCGAAGACGATCGCCGCGGTAGCAATGGCCAGCAGTACCGAGATCGCCACCAGGGCTGCGGGCCGAACACTCGATAGCCCCGCCTGCACGAGCTTGGCTCGAATCCTGAGCGCCAGATTGCTCGACCGACGGCGAACGGTCGCCGCGGGCCAGAGGAACGGCGAGGCGACGAGCAGCGCACCCACTCCGAGCGCCAGCCCCCAGGCGATCGTCATGCGGGTACCCCTGCGAGCACGACTGCCGGATCGAACCCCGCCATGCGGAACTTGCCGGCCTTGGTCGGGTATCCGCCGGTCGGCTCGAGAGTGCCGCGGTCCGTTGCAAAGATGGTGGACGTCTCGATCACGCCGCCCGTGACCTGCCCGCTCGGCGCCACGACCTCGACGACCCGGCGCTTGCCGTTTCGCCCCAGCTCGCAGTGGATGACGATGTCGATGCACGACGCGACGGTCGGCACCACGAACGCCGAGTCGATGTTGCGCCCCGCGAGCAGCGGCAGGGTGGAGAGCTTGACGAGTGCGTCGCGCGCCGAGTTCGCGTGAATGGACGACATCCCCGGCAGCCCGCTGTTCAGCGCGATGAGGAGGTCGAGGGATTCGGCCTCGCGCACCTCGCCAACCACGAGGCGGTCGGGGCGCATCCGCAGCGCCTCCTTGATGAGCCGGCGCAGGCTGATCTCGCCCGTGCCCTCCAGACTCGGCTGGCGGCACTGCATCGCGACGGTGTCCTGTGCGGCGATGTCCAGTTCGAAGGTCTCCTCCACCGTGACCACCCTTTCGGCGGGCCGCGAGACGGAGAGCAGTGCGTTGAGCATGGTGGTCTTGCCACTCTGGGTGGCGCCCGACACCAGGATGTTCTGGCCCGAGAGCACGCACATCCGCAGGAACTCGGCCGACTGCGTGGTGAGTGTGCCCAGCGACACGAGCCGCTGCAGGTCGCGGATGCGCTGGGTGAACTTGCGGATGTTGACGGCCCAGTGCCGCTGGGTGATGTCCGGGATCACGACGTGGAGCCGGGAGCCGTCGGGCAGCGACGCGTCAACGAAGGGCGAACTCAGGTCCACCCGCCTACCGGAGGACTGCAGCATCCGCTCGACCAGGTCGCGCACCTGCGAGTCTGTGAGGCTGAGGCCGGTCAGCTCCGGGATGCCGTCGCGCGCAACGAAGACCTTGTCGGGCGCGTTGATCCAGATCTCCTCGACCTCTGCATCGTCGAAGTACGGCTGGAGTGGACCGAAGCCGGTGAGCGTCGCGAGGATCTGCCGCGTCGCGTGGCCCTCATCGGCGAGCAGCGGCACGGCGCCACCGAGGGCGCGTTCGCTGTAGCGCCGCACCTCGTCTTGCACATAACGATCCGCGAGTGCACTGTCGGAGGACAGGTCGACGCCGTCACGGCGGACGCGGGCGCGCACCTGGTCGGTGATGATCGACACGGCCTGCGACATGGGGTCAACTGTGCTGGCGGGCTAGGTGCGGCCTCCGGAGTTTTCCACAGGCGCTGGTCTCGAGACCGTCGCTGCGCTCCTGGGCCCCCGCTGGCCAGTCAGCCGCGCGGCGAAGCCGTGTGGATGCGGGCCAGTAGG
>JBDUEC010000115.1:0-7451 GCA_040002655.1 Rhodoglobus sp.
GCTGCTGCACCGTCTTGCCGCCGACCGTGCCGTCGATCTGCACGATGTCGATGGGAATCTCGGGGTGGGCAGCCTTGAATGCGTCCGCGGCAGGCACGCGGGGCGGGTCGACCCACACGGTGATCTTTCCACCGGAATCGGTCTGGGTGCCGCCGCCGGTGGTCGTGCCACCGGAACAGCCGGACAGGGCAAGACCGGCCATGGCGATAGTCGCCACGACCGCGCTTGCCGATAAGAACCTCGTTGTCTTCATTGACACTCCTCGTGATGGTGGGGCGCTACCGTGCAACCTTTTCTATCGGGTTGCTGTGCCGTCGATCTTACTAGTGATCTGATGAATTGTGCCGTTACAGCCCAAATTTGCGACAAATTTCCCGAAAATGGCACTTCTGGGGCGAAGTGATTGGACTATTGAGGCTCATTGCCGTCGCCGGGGAGCACGCGAGCAAACCGATCTGGCGAAGCGTGGATGGTTCCAGCCGGCGCTTCCGGGGTGGCGCAGGACGTGATTCAGCCTCGGGCGGCGGCTGATGACCAGTAGCTGCCGGTGGGGAAGGTGAACTCAGCCACGGAGGACTCGAACATCTCCGCGCTGTACCCGGGCTGGGTGGGCAGGCGGTACGCGCCGTTCTCCACGATGCACGGGTCGACGAAGTGCTCGTGGAGATGATCGACGAATTCGGTCACTCTGCCCTCGAGGGAGCCGGACACCGCAACGTAATCGAAGATCGACAGGTGCTGCACGAGCTCGCACAGGCCGACCCCGCCGGCGTGCGGGCACACCGGCACCCCGAACTTCTTCGCCATGAAGTACACGGACAGGATCTCGTTCACGCTGCCCAGTCGGGCGGAGTCGAGCTGGCAGAAATCGATCGCCTCAGCCTGGAACATCTGCTTGAACAGCACGCGGTTCATGCCGTGCTCGCCGGTCGCGACGCCGATCGGCGCTACAGCTCGGCGAATGGCCGCGTGGCCGAGAACGTCATCCGGGCTGGTCGGTTCCTCGATCCAGAGTGGCTTGAATTGGGCGAGCCGATCCATCCATTCGATCGCCTTCGGCACATCCCAGACCTGGTTCGCGTCGATCATGAGGTTCGCGTCCCAGCCGATCACCTCGCGCGCGATCGCCAAGCGGCGGATGTCGTCGTCGACGTTTGCCCCGACCTTCAGCTTGACGTGGTGATAGCCCTCGTCCACGGCCTCCTGCAGCAGGCGGCGCAGCTTCTCGTCGCTATACCCCAGCCAGCCCGCGCTCGTCGTGTAGCAGGGGTAGCCGGTCTCGGTGAGTTCGGCGATCCGCGCAGCGCGGGTCGGGGCCAACTCTGTGAGAAGCGCGATCGCCTCTTCGCTGGTGATCGCATCCGAGAGATAGCGCATGTCTGCAGCGTCGACGAGCTCCTGCGGGGTCATATCCGTCAGAAGACGCCAGAGCGGCTTGCCGGCGACCCGGGCGGCCAGGTCCCACATCGCATTCATTACGGCGGCCAGCGCCAGGTGTACGACGCCCTTCTCCGGCCCGAGCCAGCGCAGCTGCGAGTCGCCCTGCAGCTCGCGGTACACCGCGCCGAGGTTGCCGACGGCCGCAGCCACGTCTTTGCCGACCAGCGGCAGCCCGCGCTGGCGTGCGGCCTCGACACAGAGGTCATTGCCCCGGCCGATTGTGAACGTGAAGCCGTACCCCTTCAGCGCGGGGTCGTCGGTGTGGATGACCACGTAGGCGGCTGAGTAGTCGCCGTCTTTGTTCATCGCGTCAGAACCATCCATGCTCAGCGATGTGGGAAACCGCACATCGTGGGTGGTTACCGCGGTAATGGTCGTCATGGTGTGCTCTCGAGTTCGAAGTGAGGAAAGGTGGGCAGCAGGCCCGCCTTGTACAGGTTGCCGAACATCCGCCAGCATATAGCCAATCATTAGATGTATTCGGCTCTTGCTCGGGCAATCGGGCAACCTGAGGGCTAAAAGGGGCAGATTGATCGGTTCTATCCACTGAGACCCGGATTGACTCGAGCGACCCAGCGGCCCAGGGAACCGCACGGTGAACGGGCGGCTGGCGGCAGGCTCGGCAGTTGTCATGAGCGTCATTCCTTCGAGGTGCGACGGCGCAGCGGTATCCGCTCGCCAGTGATTCGAGACTGGCGCTGCCCGAAACTGGCCTGCCTCAACTGCCGTTGCAACCCCTACCATTGCGTCATGTCACACGAGGGCACCACCGCATCCGCTTTCCCCTTCGGCATTGCCAGCGGCGACGTGTCGCACGGTGACGTTGTGCTCTGGACGAAGGTCGCGCATGCCGGCGACGCCGTGCGGTGGCACTGTGCGCCAGCCGACGGCGAGGGGGCGGGGCAGAGCGGCGAGTCCCGGAGCGATGCTCAGACCGGGTCGGTGCACGTGAAGGTCGAGGGTCTCGAGGCCGGCGTGCAGTACCGCTACTGGTTCGAGGCCGGCGACGCCCGATCGATCGACGGGCTGTTCAAGACGATCCCGACGGATCGCGCGGTGCGGTTCGCTGTGGTGTCCTGTGCCAAGTACAACTCGGGTTTCTTCAACGCCTACCGGGCGATTGCGGCGATGGACGACATCGACTTCGTGCTGCACCTGGGTGACTACATCTACGAGGCGGCACAGGTGCCCACCGGCAAGCAGACAGCGGGTGCGGATATTGGCCGGCCCATGGATCCGCTCAACGACTGCATGACAGCCGAGGACTACGACACGCGTTACGCGCTCTACCGCCGCGATGCTGACCTTGTGCTGCTGCACAGCCGCCACGCGATGATGGCCACGATCGACGATCACGAGCTGAGCGACAACGCGTGGCTGGGCGGCGCGCAAGAGCACGACGACGCGAAAGATGGGCCGTGGATCGATCGCTCGAACGCCGCGATGACGGTCTGGAGCGACTGGATGCCGACCCTGCGTCGCCCGGTGGACGGCGACCCGATCTGGCAGGAGATCGATCTCGGCGAGGGCGGTCGCATACTGCTGTGCGAGACCCGGCTGGCGCGCTCAGACCCGTCTGACCCGAAGACGGAGCAGAAGACGGCGCTTGGGCTGCCGCAGCGCGAGTGGCTACTTGACCGCATCACCACACCCAACGACGGGTGGACGTTCGTGGCCCTGCCGTCGATGCTCTCCGACCTGGATGCCGCGATCGGCGACGAGGACGCGCTCTTCGCCCTGCACAAACTGAAGATGGCCGAAGCTGACAGCCCGGAGTCGTTCCACGACCTGTGGGACAGCTTCGATTTCGAGCAGGACGCGATCATGGACGCCACGGGCCTCGCGGAGCGCACCGTGGTGCTGAGTGGTGACGTGCACTTCTCGGCCGAGCATGTGAACGCGCTGCGCAACGGCGGCGAGTTCATCGAGTGGACAGTGACCTCGATCACTTC
Organism: Rhodoglobus sp.; assembly: GCA_040002655.1. Lineage (GTDB taxonomy): Bacteria > Actinomycetota > Actinomycetes > Actinomycetales > Microbacteriaceae > Rhodoglobus. The sequence goes on from JBDUEC010000115.1 coordinate 3,393, forward strand.
GCCGAACCTGGACGACAAGATGGGCTGGCCACGGGGCGCGGAGTCGAAGAACTACGAGGCCGCGATGCTGCGGAGCCTGCCCGACATGCGCTGGTGCGATCTCGACAGCCACGGCTTTCTGCTGATCGAGGCGGGGCAGCAGCTGGTCTCCTGCCAGTGGTGGTTCGTCGACCAGGTGCTCACGATCAGCGACGACATCGCCATGGGTCGCGAGATCGTGCTGCCGACGCGCCCGGAGGGTACGGAGCAGCCGGTCTCGTGACTACTCGTGGATCTGCTGGTCCACCGTGGTGAAGCTGATCGAGTTGGCGAACACTCCAACGAGCCCCAGGTTGACGCGCAGTAGTTGCGGCGGCAGCTCGGTGCTGGGCGGGGGAGTGTTTGTGAGCAGGCTGATTCCGGTGCCGTCAAGCAGCGTCGCGGTGAGCGAATCGACGTAGACCACGACATTGCCCTTCAGTTCCATGCGGGCCGAGTTGGTTACCAGAGACGGCCCGGTCGCGCGACGCACGTCGAGCAGGAAGTCGTCGATCACGATGTCGTCGGCCTCGAGCTTGATCACCTGAACCTGCGAGCCATCGATGAGTGGAATGGTCACGAAACTGACCGACTTCAGCCCGGAGAACGAGATCGAGGAGCCGCCGAGTTGGGCGGCCGGTTGCGTCATGATCGGGGCGTTCGGGTCGGGCACGAAGATCGGGAGCGCGGGTAGCGGTGCAACGATGCTGCCCGGCCCGCCATCCCCGCCGCCGAGAAGCGGGTCGAGGATCGGCCCGAGGATCGGGCCGAGCGGGTCGGTCGGGGTGGGCGTCGAGGCGGGCGGGCAGGTCACTCCGAGCAGCGGGATGGGGATGCACAGGGCCGCGGGTGCGGCATCCGGCACTTTGGCCGCGCCGATCCCGCCGAGCGCGAGGCACAGCACGAGCAGCACGGCGACGCGCTCCCTCGTGCGCCCGGGCTTGGCGGACTTCTTCGGCGCAGCCGGCTCAGCGCTTGCTGCGCGCTGCGCTAAAGGGGGCGGCTCCGCGGCGGTCTCGGCGGTGCTGGTCGATTCGGTCGCGAGCGTGTCAGTTTTCTTGGGCGCCCAGGCCACGGTGAGCACGCCGCCGACCGCTCCGAGGAGCATGCCGACGAAGAACCCGCCGAGATTGACCCCGATGAGCGAGTACACCGCGACCACGAGCGACAGCACGCCGTAGAAGATGCGGTGCACCGGCATCAGAACGGCGAGCAGGCCGAGCAGCACCATCGCGATCGGGATCACGGTGGCCTGGAACCCCTCGATGCCCACCTGCACGTGGATGTTGCCGATGTCCAGCTGTCCGGAGAAGAACAGCTCGAAGCCGGAGAGCACTGTGAGCAACCCTCCGACGAACGGCCGTCGCCTGGCCCACGCGGCGAACCCGGACTCGCGGATGCCGCGGGTCGCGTGATTCAGCCGGTTGCCGACATCCGTCGCCAGTTCTTTCATCTTCACGATTGCGACTCCTTCGTCACTGGATCCGCGGGGCTCAGAAGCAGGTGGTGGTTCCGTCGGTGAGTTGCACGTGCATACCGGTCAGCGTGAACACGGATGCCTGGGTGCTCCACGCGGTCTGCTGCAGGCCGTCGATCTTGATGGTGTCCGCATCCTGGGCGAAGTCGCCCGCCGAGCCCTTGGGGCCGGTGTTCACGGTGGACGCGTCGACGCCGATGCGGATGTTGCCGAAGGTGGAGTCACCCTTGAGGTCGGTCATGCCGATCTGCAGGTCGGTGGCCGTGGCCGGGTTGCCCCCGCCGCCCGCGGTGATCATGAGCCCGACTTTGCCGAGCGGGGTCTCGGTGACCACGGACTGGCAGAGGTCGCTCAGGCTGGCCGAGGCGATGTTGGCGATGGCGACCTGGTGCGGCGCTCCGGCGGTGTCGTTGGCGACGCCCGCGTACTGCGAGAAGCCGGTTCCGTTGAGCTCGGTGGCACTGATCTGGAACTGGCTGCCCGAAATCGCGAACGAGACAGGCACAGCGCCGTTGGCGACTCCGGCCATCATCACGGTGCTGACGAGAGCAACCGGAACGGCGGCGAGAGCGATGCGGCCAGCGTGGCTTCCGGTGATTCGGCTGAACTTCATGTGGTCCTCCTTGACCTGACCAGGTGGAGAAACTGGTCACTCACAGTGCGTATTGACAACTGATCCAATAAGAGAGACTGCGACCTCCGCGATCTATGACGCGAGTTGCCGACCAATTTCCTGGCAGTGCCGGGTGGTTATGCTCACAAGCATGGAAGCGGATCGACGCACCCGCCTGGCCCCGGACGAACGGCGCGCGCAGCTGGTCGCCCTCGGTGTCGCGGCACTGGGGGACCGCCCGCTCGAATCCCTCACGCTGGAGCACCTGGCAGCACAGGCTGGCGTCTCGCGTGGCCTGCTGTTCCACTACTTCGGGTCGAAGAAGGGACTGCACCGCGAGGTCGTCACCGTCGCCCGCGACAGCATGCTGCGCGCCACCGAGCCGGTGCGCGACCTGGAGCCGGTCGACCGGCTGCGCGACACCCTCACCCGCATCGTGCAGTTCGTGCGCGACCACCGCGCCACCTTCTTCTCCCTGGTGCGCGGAGCGGCCAGCGGCGACAAGGAGGTGCGCGAGTTCGTCGAGCAGGCGCGTGGCGTGCAGGCCGACCGCCTGATCGCGGTCTTTCTCGAGCTCGGGGTGCCGGACTCCGAGTTGCTGCGCATCGCACTGCGATCCTGGGTGGCGTTCGCGGAGGAGACGCTCGTCGAGAGCGCCATCGCCACGGACATGCCGGTGGAGGAGATCGTGGCGTTCCTGGAGCGCAGTGTGAAAGCGGTGGCGGCATCCGTCGAGCCGGCGCCGGCGAGGGGTCAGCGGTGAGCGCACGGTTCGAGGAACTCGACCATTTACTACTACGGCAAGACTGGTTCCCATTCCTTCGATCGGCCGTGACCTGCGCAACTCTTGTGCTCGTGCTGACGGGGTGCAGCGTAGACACCCAATCAGGCGGGACAGAAGCCATCGTGGTTCGCGCCAGCGACCCCAGCGTGGCTATGCAGTCCGTGGTGGTAGGCGAGCTTGCTTGGACTGCCGGTGACTGCGTGGGATTGCTGACCGAAGACGGGTCGATTTTCACAATCGTCTTTCCGCCCGGCACTTCGTTCTCGGCGGAGTCGAGAGAGGTCCTTGTCCCCGGCCGCGGTGTGTTGGACATCGGTAGCGAGATCACGGACGGCGTAGGCGGGTTCCTGCCTTTGTCAGATGTGCCCAAGGAGACAGACATCCCCGTGCAGTGTCAGACAGATCAGATTGTCTGGCTCAACACATAGCAGTACTGAGAAAGCCAACCGGGACCCGAATCCTGGCCGGAGGGTCACCATCGCACTGATGCCGGTCGGGGAGGTCGTGCAGTTCCTGGAGCGCAGGGTGTCGGCGATCGCGGCATCCGTCGAACCGGCGAACGAGTTCCGTTCGCCTGCTGCGACAATGGTGCAGGCAGGCACCGCCGGCCAGGAGGTGGGAGAGGCGATGAGCGCGCGGTTCAAGGAGCTCGACTACCAGCAGACCCCAATGGGTGAGCTGACGCTGCGGCGGCGTGTGGAGCCAACCCTGGGAGTGGACGTGTACGAGGTGAAGCTGGGCGAGGAGTTTCTCATGTCGAGCATGTTCACCGTGGCCGAAGAGGCGCTCTCCACCCTGGGGCTTGCCGCAGTGACCGGCGATGACCTCACCGTGCTAGTGGGCGGACTGGGCCTCGGCTACACCGCAGTGGCTGCCTTAGCGGATGCCCGCATCGCCTCGCTCACGGTCGTCGACACCCTGCCCGCTGTCATCGACTGGCACCAGCGCGGCCTACTGCCGGTGTCGAACGCACTCACATCGGACCCGCGCACCACCCTCGTGCTCGACGACTTCTTCGCGCTGATGCGTCGGGCGCCGCAGCCCGCCGACCCGGTGTACGACGCCATTCTCGTGGACATCGACCACTCACCGCGGTTCACCCTCGACCCGAGCCATGCCGACCTCTACACCGTGACCGGGCTGCGGGCGGTGTCCGCTCACCTGAGA
>JBDUEC010000116.1:0-7315 GCA_040002655.1 Rhodoglobus sp.
TCAGGCCGTTCTTGTCGAGGATGGTGATGACGCCAGCAGCGTTGGTGTCGTTGGCAACCCAGACCGCGTCGACCTTGCCGCCGAGCGAGGTCAGCGCCTGCTCGAAGTTGGTCGCGGACTTGTCGCCATCCCAGATACCGGTCGGCTCGGCAGCCGGCTTGATGCCCGCGGCCTCCATGACCTTGACGGCACCATCGTGGAACAGCTTCGCGTTGCCGTCGGTCGGGTCTCCACCCATGTAGACGACGACCGCGGTGGCCGGGTCCTTGCCGGCGGCCTTGAGGCCGTCGAGCACAGCCTGGCCCTCGAGAGCGCCGACCTTCTCGTTGTCGAACGAGACGTAGTAGTCGGCCAGCATTGACGGCGCGTCAGCCGAACCGGTGGTGATCGGGCGGTCGTAAGCGATGACCGGGATGCCCTGCTTCTGAGCCTTCTCAGTGACGGCGCCAGCAGCACCGTTGTAGTCGACGAGGATCATGACACCGCAGCCCTTGGTGAGCTCCTGGTCGGCGATCGTCGCGTACTTGTTCGTGTCGCCCTGGGCGTTCTGGATGTCCGCTTCGAAGCCGGCGTCGGTGAACGCCTTCTCGAGGGCGGGGCGGTCGCCGTTCTCCCAGCGTGGGGATGATGCGGAGTCGGGAAGGATGACGCAGGCACGGGTAGAGGCCGTGTCGTCGCCACCGGTTCCGCCACTGGCGGTACAACCTGACAAGAGCAGTGCTGAGGCCGAAACGGCAACAGCAACAGAGATCCATGAAGAGGTCTTCATGTCACTCCCTTTCTGTGAAGAGGAAAACACTCCCTTGGTGTCCAGCGCTCGTCGATGAGCGGTGGCCTATGCAGTTTGAATCCCTTTGGTTACGTTGGCAACATATTATTCGGTAACAGTTTCATAACGTGTGAACGCTCTCATCGTTGGAATCATGCGGAATCCGCGCGGAATCAGCGTTTGCCACGTTGCAAGGCGGAGGCGGTTAGAGTGGAAGACGTGAGAATCTCCCGTTCCCTGTCGACGCCCTCTGGGCGCTCGGAGGTGGCCGGCGCAGTATGCGCCGGCGCGAGATAGTCGTCGCCCTGGCGCGTCGCCAACCGGCGAGGCGCCGCATCCGCGTGCCCATTGTGTGGCAGCGGTGAGCCATTGCCGCGAGTCTGTCGCGGTTCGACGACTGGAGAAATCGCATGATCTCGTTGACCGAGAAATCCATCCGCGCCGCGTTCGCCAACGCGTCGCGCAAAGAACTGAATGAACTCGCACTGCCGGCCGACCTCGCCGAGATCGACTGGACGAAGCTCGACTACCTGGGCTGGCGTGACCCGAAATACGCGCGCCGCGCATACGTCGTCGCGCCAGTCGAGGGCGAGCCCATCGGTGTCGTGCTCAAGCAGGCGGATGCCGATCCGCGCCGGCGTGCGCAGTGCTCCTGGTGCCAGGACGTGACGTTGCCCAACGATGTCGTCTTCTTCGGCGCGCGCCGGGCAGGCAACGCCGGACGCAACGGCAACACGCTCGGCATTCTGGTTTGCGAGAACTTCGAGTGCTCAGCCAACGTGCGCAAGGCGCCACCGATGGCCTACCTCGGGTTCGACGTGCAGGCCGCGCGCGAGGCGCGCATCCTCAGCCTGCGGGAGCGGTCGTCCGCTTTCGCGGCAGCGGTACTCGAGGGCTGAGCTCAGGCCAGCAGGGCCTCGTACGGTGCGACGGGAACGACGCCGGCGACCTGCCGCGCGAGGCTCTCGTCGAGGGTGACCAGGGCATCCGCTTGCAGCTGGGCGACGGCCACATACTCGGCGTTGGGGGTGTCTTCCCAGCCGAGCTGCTCGGCGACCCTCCACGCGGTTGCGCGGGAGACTCGGTCGCCGAGCAGCCGGATGCGCATGGTCGTGAGCCGCTCGAGCATCGCGCGCGCCTCGGCCTTCTCGAGGCCAGCCAGGCGCGCCTCGCGGTAGATGATGGACAGTGCCTGCGAGCGCAGCAGGTTGGGGGCGACGAGCTGGTGCGCGTCGCTCACGACAACGCCCTCGCGCACCAGGCGCACGGCGGTCAGGGCATCGATTCCGTAGCGGGTCATGGCTCCAGTGTGTTCGCGGGAGCTGACTTTGCGCCGAGCTTTCCGCCAAGACGGTAGAACAGGAACGGGATAGTGGAAAGCAGGCAGCTGACGGCGGGGATGATCGTGATCGCCACCCAGATCACCTGCTGCATCTGCGGTGTGACATCGACCCCGTCGTGGTACCCCGCGAGCACGATGAAGAGGCCGAACACGAGCACCGCCACCGCAGTCATGATTTTCGAGACGAAGGTGAGCGTGGCGAAGGAGATCCCGTCGTTGCGCACGCCGGTGCGCCGCTCGACGTCGTCCACCGAGTCCGCGATCATGGTGGCCTGCACCACGAGGAACGCGCCGAGGGTGAGGCCGGTGAGGAAGATGAACACGACCACGGCCACGAGGTTCTCGAATCCGAAGAAGAACATGCCGAGGTACAGGGCCGCGCCGACGATCGAACTCCAGACCACCAGGGTCTTGCCCGACATCCGCTTCAGCAGCAGTGGAGTTGTGAAGGATGCCAACACGAGCCCCAGGATGATGGCCGCCCCGATCAGGGTGAAGTACCCCTCATTGCCGTAGGCGATCACCACGAACACGGCTCCACCGGCCTGCACGATGAACCGCCCAAACCCCAGCACGGAGCCGAACAGCACCATGAGCAGGGGCGTGTTGCGGAACAGCGTGCCGAAGAGTTCGCGGAAGGTGAGCCGGGCGTGCTCCTGCGCGATCGGCTTCTCCCGTACGAAGAAGAAGGCGAGCAGGTAGAGGCTCATGCCCGCGATCGCCGAGATGAACACGGCCAGCGACCAGCCGCCCGCAGTGGTCTCCTTCGAGAAGCTGAGGGCGAGGGCGAACCAGGGCATGCCGAGCGTCGCAAGCCCGAGTGCGATGGCGCCGAAGGCCCGCACTCGCGAGACGACCTTGGTGCGCTCGGCGCTGTCTCCGAACGCAGACCCGATGAGACCCCAGAGCGGCACGTCGCAGGCGGAGTAGACGATGCCCCACAGCAGGTAGACGACCCCGAAATACACCAGCTTGAGGGTCTCGGACGTGTTCGGCACCGAGAACAGCAGCCCGGTGAGAAGTGCGACCGGGGCCGCCGAGAACAGCACGAACGGCCGGAGCTTGCCCCAGCGGGTGTGGGTGCGGTCGATGATGCTGCCCACCAGCGGATCGCTGATGGCGTCCAGGATCTTGGCGACCGTGATGATGATGGTCACCACGGCGATGCCCTGGGTGCTGATGTGGGCGTACTGGATCAGGTACACGAGGATGAACGTGGTCACCGTGGTCAGCACCACGTTCTGGCCGAACCCGGCCGTGACGATTGCGAAGCCCTGCACCCGCGACGATGGCACCTTTTCGATGGTGGTCACTCAGTTCTCCAACAGGATCGTCTTGATTTCGAAGGGGGTGAAGGAGAGCCGGTTCACGTCGGCTGGGCCGGTGCGACGCTCGAGCAGGTCGGTTTCGTGTGCGCCCCTGTGCTCGAGCGACGTCGACAGTGCTGTTGTGGTCTCTCTGCCGAGACTCTCGTACATGCGCACGATCGTGCCGCTACCATCCTCGGCGCCCTTGATGGTCTCGACCACCACGCCGGGGTCGGTCGTGCTGGCGACGCCGGCCAGTTGGGCCGTTCCGATGCCCAGTGGGTTGTTGAGCCGGTACCCCTCGCGCACCACCTTGGCGAGATCGCCGGTCGCAAACGGCGTGAATGCGTAGCTGAAGTGGTGCACGCCGCGGTCCGCAGTCTTGTCCGGGTAGGTGGGAGCACGCAGCAGGTTGAGGCTGATGAGCCCGTTCTTGGCGCGGTGTCCGTACTTGCTGTCGTTGAGCAGCGCGAACCCGCCGCCGGCATCCTCGGTGGCGATCCACTTGTGCGCGCAGACCTCGAACTGGGCCCGCTCCACGGAGTCGTTCTCGGTGGTGACCCGGGCGATGTGGCCGAACTGGATTTCGCAGAGCGCGGTGCTGCCGTAGTGCACCGGCCGGAACTCTGCGCGCAGCATGTGGTGCTTCTCGTGCCAGTCGACCTCGGTGTCGAACTTCACGACGTCGCTGCCGGCCTCCAGGATTACCCGCTGCACGATGGTCACCTTGCGGGACTTGTAGACCTGGCGGCGCACGACCGTCGGACCGTCGACGAAGCTGTCCGACGAGGTGACCCGGAGGGTGCGGGGTGCCTTCTCGAAGTAGTCCACCTTGATGTCCCAGGCGTTGAACGGCCAGACGTAGGGGTCCTTGTGCACCACGATGCGGTTCATGCCGTCCGCGGCATGTTCACTTCCGGCGGCGTCGATGCACGAGGTGATTTCGCCGGTCGGGCCGAAGCGCAGGGTGAGGGTGCCGTTGCTGAGGGAGTCTGCGGTGAACGTGAGCTCGGGGTGGTCCGCCGCGGGAGTGAGGGCCGCGGAGGCGTAGGGGGCGACGTTCGTTTCGAACCAGGCGTCATCCACTTTCACGTGCTCACTGCGTGGGAAGCTGGTGAGGTTCAGGGCGGTTGTGCCGGTCGCCTGGGGGAGCCGGGCGACCAGTGAAGCGGCGTAACCGTCCAGGTAGGTTTCGATGGCCTTATAGGTCTCGATCGCCTCGCGGTTCACCCGCGCGATCGACGAGCCCGGGATGATGTCGTGGAACTGGTTGAGCAGCACCTCGCGCCAGGTCTGCTCGAGCACGGGCCGGCTGTCGTCGCCGACGATCACCGCGAGCGCCTCCGCCTCGTGCAGCTTGCGCTCGACGATGCGGTTGTGGCGCTTGATGTGGGCTTGGGTCGTGTACGTGCCCTGGTGAGTCTCGAGGTACAGCTCGCCGTGGTGGGTGTGCTGTACATCCCGCTTCTCGAGCGCGCGGAAGAAATCGCCCGCGGTCGAGTGCTCGACCTTCGGCAGGCCGCGCAGGTTGTGCTCGCGGCTGGTGACCTCGTGGTGGATCTCGCCGGGCCCGCCGCCGCCGTCGCCGGAGCCGTAGACCAGCAGGGCCGTGTTCAGGACGCGCTCCGGGTACTTCTTCAACCCACTGAGCAAGCCGTCCGCGGCGCCGCGGCTGTTGTAGTCGCCCTCTGGTGGCATGTGCACCAGCACACTCGACCCGTCGATGCCCGCCCAGTGGAAGGTGCGGTGCGGGAAGTCGTTGACCTTGTTCCAGGCGAGCTTGATGGTCTGGAACCAGTCCATGCCGCTCTTGCGCAGAATCTGCGGCAGGTTGCCGTTGTAGCCGAAGGTGTCCGGTAGCCAGCACAACCGCAGCTGGTCGTCGGTGAGCCCGAACTGCTCCTGCAGGAAGCGCCGGCCGACGAGCGCCTGGCGCACCAGAGACTCTCCCGACGGAAGGTTGGTGTCCGGTTCGACCCAGAACGAACCCTGCAGTTCCATGCGGCCAGCGGCGACCGCCTTCTTCATGCGCTCGAACAGCGCTGGGTGCCGCTCCCGCATCCAGAACATCTGCTGCGGCTGGCTGGTTCCGTAGATGTAGTCGTCGCGGCGGTCGATCGTGTTCAGGGCTCGCACGTAGGTGCGCGCTGCCTTGCGCCGCGTCTCCCGCAGGGGCCATAGCCAGGCCATGTCCAGGTGTCCGTGACCCACGGCGCTGTAGACGAAATCGCTGTCGGATGCCGCGGCAAGCGACCCGGCGAGGGCGGCTCGCGCGCCGGCGGTGTCGCCCTTCGTGTAGCGGGAGTACGCGGCGCGCACGGCTTGCCGCAGATCGGACTCGAGCTCGCCATCCTCGGTCGCGCCCGCGAGCACCAGCAGCGTCAGGTAGTCGTAGTAGAGCGCGTAAACCTCGTCGTCGCGGGTTGCCAGAAATGCGCCGTGATAGGCCGGGCGTCCCACCTCGTAGAGGATGAACCCGTTCCAGGTGACATCGGCATAGAACTCGACGGAGCTGCTCGACGTGTCCACGTTGCGCACCGGCCGGTACTTGCCGCCGCTGTGCGGCAGGTCGCCCTGCTGGAACACCGTGCTCACCGAGTCGAGCAGCTCGCCGGTCGGGGAGTGCACGAGACCCTCGCCCCGCACACCGAGCAGCACGACGGGATTCTTTACGCCGGCCGGCACCTCACCCACGATGCGCAGCCAGGCGCAGTCGAAGGTGCCACCCCAGCCGACGCCCGCGCGCAGCGGCGTGAACGCTGCCCGATCGAGCTGCTCGAACGGGATCGGCTCCGGTGAGCGCACGATCTCGGCCTTGAGCGGCGCGACCCGGGTGTACACACCGCGACGGATTCGCATGAGCCGCCGGTACTCGGCCGGCTGCTGCACACGCAGCCCCAGGATCAGGCTGACGATCCCCACCATCGGTGCGCCTCCCCGCGGTGCCGCCGCCGGTCCGCGGCGGTGCGGACTCGGATCGAGCGGGCGCTCGCGGTGGTCAGTCTATGACGATCGAGCGGTATCGATCCGGCCTAGCGATTCTTGAACTCGGGCGGCCGCTTCTGCGTGAACGCGGCCATGCCCTCCTTCTGGTCCTCGGTGGCGAACGTCGACTGGAAAACCCGGCGCTCGAAGCGGATGCCGGCCGTAAGCAGCGTCTCGAACGCCGCGTTCACGGCTTCCTTCGCGAGCATCGCGATCGGCAGGGACATCGATGCGATCGTCGCGGCCGTGGACATGGCATCCTCGAGCAGGTCGGCGGCGGGCACCACGCGCGCGACGAGGCCGGCGCGCTCTGCCTCCGCGGCATCCATGGTTCGACCGGTGAGGATCAGCTCCATCGCCTTCGCCTTGCCCACCGCGCGAGCCAGTCGCTGTGAGCCGCCCATTCCGGGGATCACGCCGAGCTTGATCTCGGGCTGGCCGAACCTCGCGGTGTCAGCGGCGATGATGAAGTCGCACATCATGGCGAGCTCGCAGCCGCCGCCGAGTGCATGGCCACTCACGGCTGCGATCAGTGGGGTGCGTGCCGCGGCCACCCGCTCCCAGCCGTCGAGCCCTCCGGACAGATACATGTCCATGTAGCCCTGGTCGGCCATCTCCTTGATGTCCGCACCCGCGGCGAACGCGCGCGCAGAACCGGTGATGACGATCGCGCCGATGCTCGCATCCGCGTCCAGCTCCTGCACCGCGTTGATCACGTCGTGCATGAGTGCGAGGTTCAGGGCGTTGAGCGCCTCCGGCCGGTTGAGGGTGATGAGTCCGACCCGATCGCGACGCTCCAGCAGGATGTTCTGGTACTCGGTCATGCCCCTACCTTCCCACTGCCAGGCCCAGTTCGCGCTCGCCCAGCGGCGCGAAGAGGTGCTCGACCCGTCGCACTTCGCCGATGGTGGC
>JBDUEC010000117.1:0-7289 GCA_040002655.1 Rhodoglobus sp.
GGCTGGACCAAGGAGGGCGGCGACCTCTGGGCGGTGCTCGACCGGCTCGAGGCGGCTGGCTGCGCACGCTACGTGGTCACAGACGTCACCAAGGACGGCACCCTCAAGGGTCCCAATCTCGAACTGCTCGAACGGGTGGCCGGGCGCACCGATCGCCCGGTGATCGCATCCGGCGGGGTCGCCACCCTGGACGATATCGAGGCTCTGCGCGAGCTGGTACCGCTGGGCGTCGAGGGCGCAATCGTCGGCAAGGCGCTCTACGCGAAGGCCTTCACCCTGGCCGAGGCGCTCGATGTCGCGGGCGATTGAGCGATAGCGCCGGCGTGCCCTGGGAGGGCCGCCATTTCGAGCCCAACCCGGCCGCTGGCGACGACGGTTCTGCTCCGGAGCGACTCATCGAGGCGCTGCGGCGCTTTCGCAGTCGCGAACTCGGTGAGGCAGAAGTCGTCGAAGCGCTGCGGGGCTCGCGGCTGTTGATCCCGCTGATCGCCCACCTCGGCGAGGCCGGCGAGAACGACCACGGCGTGTTCGTCGACAAGAGCCAGGAGTTGTCGATCGTCACGGTCGAGGGGCCGGATGGCCGCACGGTCATGCCCGTGTTCACCTCGGTTGAAGCCATGAAGGCGTGGGATGCCGCGGCGCGTCCGATCCCGGCAGACGCCGTGCGGGTGGCCCTGGCCGCCGCGCACGAGCGCACCGACCTCGTGGTGCTCGACCCGACCTCGTGGACCGAGTTCGCCATCCGTCGTCCCGCGCTGTGGGCGATCGCGAAGCAGCAGCCCTGGACGCCGAGCTACGCCGACCTCGAGGTGCTCGACGCCTTCATGGCTGGTGCGGAGGGCGAGGCATCCGTTGTCGCGGTGCAGCTTGCGCCCGGCGATCCGGATGCCCGGCTCGCAGCTGCAGAGCTCGTCGTGCACCTGACGCTGGCGCCCGGTCTCGACCAGTCCGGCCTCGCGGCCCTGCTGCAGCGGCTGCGAGAGCGCTGGGCCGACAACGAGCTGATCGCGGCTCGGGTCGATTCGATCGCGGTGCAAGTGGCCGCCGGCTGAGCGGTTAGTTGACCGCGCCGGTCCACTTTTCGCCGGGCCCGGCGCCGGGGGCATCCGGGAACCGCGAGGTCTCGCGGAACGCCAGCTGCAGCGACCGCAGCCCGTCCCGTAGCGGTCGAGCGTGGTGGTCGCCGATCTCGGGTGCAGCAGCGGTCACGAGGGCGGCGAGCACCGTGATGAGCTTGCGGGCTTCGTCCAGGTCGATGTCGGCAGCGGCATCCGGGGTATCACCGAGGCCGAGCTTGACCGCTGCGGCGCTCATGAAGTGCACCGCGACGGTGTTGATGAGTTCAACCGCCGGTACTTCGGAGATGTCACGGAAGTCGTCGAGCTCGGTCAATCGGGGTTCCTTACCGGTCAGTCGCGGCTTCTGCTAGCATTGTCGAGGCTCCGGAGCATTGTTCCGGAACGAAAGTGGAGATTCTCCCACCTGTCAACCGCTTCTCAAAGGTTACCGGGTAGTTACACCCCGCTCGTGTTTGCAAAGACACGCGTAGAACTACAAGGGTGTTTGGCGCTGTAGGTGCCAAGGATTTTCTCTTCCGTGTGCCGTGCGACAACCGTCGCGATGCGTCCAAACAGCGCACAGACCAAGCAAGAGGAGTCCCCGCATCAGCGACCCACGTACCAATGACCGAATCCGCGTCCCCGAGGTCCGACTTGTCGGCCCGGCTGGCGAGCAGGTCGGCGTCGTAGCCATCGACGTCGCTCTTCGACTGGCCCAGGAGGCCGACCTGGATTTGGTTGAGGTTGCTCCCAATTCCAAGCCTCCCGTTGCCAAGATCATGGATTACGGCAAGTTCAAGTACGAAGAGGCCCAGAAGGCCAAGGAAGCTCGGCGCAACCAGGCGAACACGATCCTCAAGGAGGTTCGTTTCCGCCTCAAGATCGACGTTCACGATTACGAAACGAAGCGCAAGCGCGCCGAGGGCTTCCTCGCTGCTGGCGACAAGGTCAAGGCAATGATCCTGTTCCGCGGTCGCGAGCAGTCCCGCCCCGAACAGGGTGTGCGCTTGCTCCAGAGATTTGCCGAAGATGTGTCGGAGTTCGGCTCGGTTGAGTCCACCCCGACGATCGACGGTCGCAACATGGTCATGGTGATCGGTCCGCACAAGACCAAGGCAACGGCGAAGGCCGAGGCTGAGGCTCGCAAGGCGGCCAACAAGCCGGCTCGCAGTCAGTCCGAGTCGCCTGCAGCGGATGCCCCGGCAGCCGTAGCACCGAAGGCGGAAGTCCCAAAGGCAGAGGCCCCCAAGGCCGACGCGCCGAAGGCCGAAGCCCCCGCACCGACAACTGAACAGCCGGCCGAAAAGCCAGCAGCAGTCGAGAAGCCTGCTGAGAAGCCGATCGCAGCCGAGAAGCCAGCGGTCGCCGACAAGCCAGTCGCAGCCAAGCCGGTCGCTGCCAAGCCGGCGGCGGCAAAGCCGGCCACACCGGCAGCACCCAAGCCAGCGGCGGCCACACCGAAACCGGCCGCCACCCCCAAAGCCCCAACCACGAAGGAACAGAATGCCTAAGCAGAAGACGCACTCGGGAGCGAAGAAGCGCTTCAAGGTCACCGGTAGCGGCAAAGTAATGAAGCAGGGTGCGGGCATGCGCCACCACCTCGAGGTGAAGTCCTCGAAGCTCACGCGCCGCCTCAACCAGGAGAAGGTGCTGGCTCCGGCCGACGCCAAGGTCATCAAGAAGCTTCTCGGCAAGTAGCCGACGGAACCTGAAGGAATAGAACAATGGCAAGAGTCAAAAGGGCAGTAAACGCCCACAAGAAGCGCCGCGTCATTCTCGAGCGCGCATCCGGCTACCGCGGGCAGCGTTCGCGCCTCTACCGCAAGGCCAAGGAGCAGGTCACCCACTCCCTCGTCTACGCGTACCGTGACCGCCGTGCGCGCAAGGGTGACTTCCGTCGCCTGTGGATCCAGCGCATCAACGCCGCGTCGCGCGCGAACGGCCTCACGTACAACCGCCTGATCCAGGGACTGAACCTGGCCGGCATCGAGGTCGATCGCCGCATCCTCGCCGACCTCGCCGTGAGCGAGCCGTCGACGTTTGCCGCGATCGTGGCGACCGCGAAGGCAGCACTTCCCGCCGACACGTCGGCGCCGAAGGCGGTCGCGTAACCGCAACGCAATACCATTGTCGTTATGATCGACAATCCGCGCTCACCCCGTGTGCGCGCTGTGGCAAAACTTGCCAAGAGAGACGCCCGGTCTGAGACCGGGCTCTTTCTTTTGGAGGGACCGCAGTCCGTGGCGGAGGCGCTTGCCTTCCGGCCGGAGCTGATGGTCGAGCTTTTCGCGACCCCGACCGCACTTGACCGGTACCCCGAGATCGCGCAGGCCGCGGAGGCAGCGGGCATCGAGTCGCACTTCGTGAGCGAGCACGTGCTCGATGCGATGGCGGACACGGTGACGCCGCAGGGCATTGTCGCGGTCTGCCGCCAGTTCCCGACCTCGGTGAAGGACATCCTCGCGGCCGGTCCCCGGCTCATCGCGATCCTCGAGGAGGTGCGCGACCCTGGCAATGCCGGAACGATCATTCGGGCAGCGGATGCCGCGGGGGCCGACGCGGTCATCCTGAGTGGTCGCAGCGTGGATCTCTACAATCCCAAGGTGGTGCGCGCCACGACAGGATCACTGTTCCACCTGCCGGTGGCGATCGGCGCAGAACTGGAATCTCTCATCGAGAAGGCCCGCGGAGCGGGGCTGCAGGTCATCGCGGCCGACGTGAAGGGCGAGGACTTTCTCGCGGCACGCAACTCGGGTGCGTTGGCAGCCCCGACGGCCTGGGTGTTCGGCAACGAGGCCCGCGGACTCAGCGACGAGCATTTCGCACTTGCCGATCGCGCGCTGCGCGTGCCGATCTACGGGCACGCGGAGTCGATGAACCTCGCGACGGCCGCATCGGTGTGCCTGTACGAGAGCGCATTCGCCCAGCGCGCGTGACGAACTCGTTCTAGTCGGCGGACTCGGCGCGGACTAGGCTCACGGGCACAGGCACGCCCAACGGGGGGAGATGTGCGGATGACCCGCGGAGTGTTCGCGCTCAGGCCGATCGCCCTGGTCGTCGTCGTCGCCCTCGCACTGGCAGGGTGCGTACCGTCCGCCCCGTCTGCCGAATCGACGGCGATCGACGCGGGCGCGCAGCAGAAGGTCGACCAACTGCGCAGCCTGCCATTTGACGCATCCAAGGTAGCGATCGTGACCGAGGTGCTCTCCAGTGCCGGCGTCGCGATTGAAGACGAGTGGAGCGATTCGGCCACAGAGGTCGTTCGCAGCACCACCTGGCAGGTGCAGAACCTGGCCATCGAGGCAGCGAACGAGGGTGGGCTCAGCGGTGCGGAACTGGCGGCGGTCGCGCCGACCGCCGATGGAGCTCCGCCCATCGGCTATCTGATCTCGGCATGGGCGATCGACTACGACAGTGACGCTGCGCGATTCGCGCACGCCCTACTCGGCGACCAGGACTTCCATCACCCCGAAACGATCCTGTTCCCTGGCCTCGTGACGACCCTGTTCCTCGCCGATGCGACGGCCGACTACGACGCGACCGACTTTCCGATCGACCGCGGGCTGGGTGTGACGATCGAAACGGCGGTTTTCCGCGGCGACCTGATCACCAGTCCGTGCAGCACCGCAGCGAACTTCATCCAGGATGCGATCGCGACCGTCATGAATGCGCTCACGGTGGACACGTCAGGCGGCGGGTTCTTCGGGTTCCTCGGCAAGATCTGGAACACCGCCGTCAACCTGGCATTCAACCTGGTGCAGGGCCTGGTGAAGATCGTCACGGGCCCGATCGTTCAGGTGATCGTCACCGTGCTCGGCGCGATCGAGACGATCCGACAGGTCTCCACGTACCTGATGCCGTGGCGAGCGACCCTCGAGCCGAAGCCGGAGTCCAATCGCTTCGGCATCGGTGATGAGCAGGTGCGCGGCGGCCTGACGCTCACTGTGCTCGACAACCGGCTGCCCATCCCCGCGGGCGTTCTCGACTGTGCGGCATTCTTCGACGTGAACCTTCGGGATGCCGGCTCGGCGACCGGTTCGAAAGTCGCCTGGACGCCGACCAACATGGCGCGTCCGGACCTGTCCACCACCGACACTGCAGGCCCCGTCCTCGACAAGGACCAGAAGGCTCAGTACGACTACTTCACCGGTCAGGAGAGCGCGAAAGTCGCCAAGGGCGAGGAGCATGCGGGGCTGCTCAAGTTGGTGGCATCCGTACAACGCAATGACATCGAACGGGTGCGCAAGCTGTTCACCGCGCTGGTGTTCGACCAGATTCCGAGCAGCATCCGCGGAATCGTGGAGCGCGTCGCCGCCCCCATTCTTGATGCGGCCACCACGCACCTCACGTCGATCACCGACGTCAGGGCAACTGGCTACGTGGCGATCACCTTCCACGGTGAGTCGCCCGGCAGCTCGCCCACGCCGGCGCCCGCGAAACCGCCGGGCGACGCTGGCAGCGGATGCCCCGCCGGCCTGCTCGCGTCGCTCACCGCCACCTTCGCGTCGGCCCATGTAACGATCAACGCGATCACCCCCGCCCAATTCCTCGGGGACTACGCCGCGGTCTTCCCGAACTTCAGCGGCGGGCTCGCTCCGAGCTGCGCCTTCCAGGAGGTCTCCTCGCTCGGGAGCACCGTGCACGAGTTCGCCTATTTCGTCGGTGCCGACGAATCCCTGGTGACCCACGCGGTATCCGTTATGAACGCGGCCGGATACACCGAGTCACCCGGTACGACGGGGATCTACGAGGATGCCGATGGCCGAACAGCGTCGGCCTCCTTTACTCCACGTGAGCTCGCTGTGCTTCCCGGCGTCGTGTTCCCGAACCAGATCGTCACGCTCCAGGGTCCGCAGATCTCGAGCCTGTAGGCCGACGGGTGGTCGTCGCGAGCCTCCACTAAACTCGGTTCTCGTGCCAGACCCCACCCCGATCACCGAACCGGCCGTTGCCGCGGCCTCAGATGCTGCTCTCGCCGCGATCAGCGCCGCCACCACCATGACCGAACTGCGCGCAGTCCGTGCCGAGCACGCGGGCGAGGCATCGCCACTTGCGCAGTTCAACGCGCAGCTCAAGTTGGTCCCGGCCGAGCAGCGTGCCGCCGCGGGCAAGCTCGTGGGCCAGGCACGCGCCGCGGTGGGCCAGGCTCTCGCCGCGCGCGAGGCCGAGCTTGCCGTGGGGGAGGAGGCCGCGCGGCTCGCCGCCGAGGCCGTGGACGTGACCGCCGTCGCCACCCGCTGGCGCGCGGGAGCTAGGCATCCGCTCGCCCTGCTCATGGAACAGATGGGCGACATCTTCGTCGCCATGGGGTGGGAGATCGCCGAGGGCCCTGAGCTCGAGAACGAGTGGTTCAACTTCGACGCGATGAACTTTGACGAGGATCACCCTGCGCGCGCCATGCAGGACACCTTCTTCGTCGAACCAGTCGATTCGCACCTTCTGCTGCGCACGCACACCAGCCCCGTGCAGATCCGCTCGCTGCTCGATCGGCCCCTGCCGGTCTACGTCGTCGCACCCGGACGCGTGTTCCGCACCGACGAACTCGACGCGACGCACACGCCCGTGTTCCACCAGATCGAGGGGCTCGCCATTGACCGTGGCCTCACCATGGCCAACCTGCGCGGCACGCTCGAGCACCTCGCGCGCGCGATGTTCGGCGCAGAGGCGCAGATCCGTCTGCGCCCCAACTACTTCCCATTCACTGAGCCGAGCGCCGAGATGGATGTCTGGCAGCCGAACGCCAAGGGCGGTGCGCGCTGGGTGGAGTGGGGCGGATGCGGCATGGTGAACCCGAACGTGCTGCGCGCGGCCGGCATCGATCCAGAGGAGTACCAAGGTTTCGCGTTCGGCATGGGGATCGAGAGAACCCTCCAGTTCCGCAACGACATGAATGACATGCGCGACATGGTCGAGGGCGACATCCGCTTCTCCCAACAGTTCGGGATGGTGGTCTGATGCGGGTACCGATCAGCTGGCTCGGCGAGTTCGTCGAGCTGCCGGAGGATGTCACGATCGAGCACGTTCACGCCGCCCTCGTGAAGGTGGGCTTCGAGGAGGAGGACGTGCACACGTTCGACCTCACCGGCCCCGTGGTCGTCGGCCAGGTTCTGTCGTTCGAGTCGGAGGCGCAGAGCAACGGCAAGACCATCAACTGGTGCCAGGTGGATGTCGGTGCGTCCGAGCCGCGCGGCATCGTCTGCGGCGCCCACAACTTCGCCGTCGGCGACAAGG
>JBDUEC010000118.1:0-7276 GCA_040002655.1 Rhodoglobus sp.
GTTCCCGTCATGCCGGATGCCGCTCCGCGCTGGTTCGCAGGCACGCTGTTCATGATCGCGGTGCGGTTGGGTGCCGCGAACATGCCGGAACCCACACCGTTGAGGAACGTGATCACTGCAAACAGCCAGTACGGGAAGTCCACGGGAATCAGCAGCAGCGCCACGAAGGTCACGCCGACCAGCAGCAGGCCGCCGGTCGCGAACGTGCGCGCGCCGAACCGATCGGAGAGGGTGCCGGAGAGCGGCCCAGAGACCAGGAACCCGATGGTGAGGGGGAGCAGGTAGATGCCCGCCCAGAACGGGGTGCTCTCGTAGGAGTAGCCGTGCAGGGGCAGCCAGATGCCCTGGAGCCAGATGATCAGCATGAACTGCAGTCCACCGCGACCGACCGAGGCCAGCAGGCCGGCGAAGTTGCCCCAGGCGAACGCCCGGTTGCGGAACAGCCGGATGTTGAACAGCGGATCCTTGACCCTCAGCTCGAGAAACACGAAGAACACCAGTAGCAGGATGCCGCCCACGATGCTGCCGAGCACCCACGGGTTGGTCCACCCGGTCGCGCTGTCACCGTAGGGCTGGATGCCGTAGGTGATACCGATCAGCAACGCCGTGAGACCCACGCCGAACACGATGTTGCCGGGCCAGTCGACCGAGCCGCTGCCGCGGGTGCCGACCTCGTGCAGGGACTTGTACGACCAGATGGTGCCGAGGATGCCGAACGGCACGCTCACGGCGAAGATCGCGTGCCAGTCGATCGATGCCAGGATGCCGCCGACGATCAGTCCGAGAAAGCTGCCGGCGATAGCGGCGATCTGGTTCACCCCGATGGCGAACCCGCGGCGCTCGGCCGGGAAGGCATCCGTGAGAATTGCCGTCGAGTTGGCGAACAGCATCGCGCCGCCGACCGCCTGAACGACCCGCCAGCCGATCAGCCAGGTCGCGCCCGCCCCGGAGGTGAACGGGTCGAACACGAGCGCGATGGCGGCCACCGTGAAGAAGACGAAGCCGAGGTTGTAGATGCGCACCCGGCCGTAGATGTCGCCGAGACGCCCGAAGCTCATCACCAGCACCGCGGTGACCAGGATGTAGCCCATGAGCATCCAGAGCAGGTAGCTCACGTTGTTCGGCTCGAGCGGGTTCAACTTGATGCCGGTGAAGATGGCGGGCAGTGAGATCAGCACGATCGAACCGTTGATGGTGGCGAGCAGGCTGCCGAGCGTGGTGTTGCTGAGCGCTATCCACTTGTAGTTCGGGTGATCCTTGTGGAACATGCCCGTTCGGGCGCGAGTGTCGGTCACGATTACCTCCGGTCAGGCGTCGTCGTTGCCGCCACATAATTAGTTGTAGTTAGCTAACTATATCGCGAGACGAGAATCAGCCGAATGCGCCCCGTGCGGCGCCGGTCAGGCCGCGAGGCTGACAGTGGCGTGCCGCTGGTCACCGTGATCCGCGCGGGAGGGCGCGAGTTCGATCACCTCGGCCGGCGTTGAGTGGGCAAGCTCATCGCGATACAGCACGGAGCTGACCTCGTGCAGGAAGGCATCCATCGGAATGTCGAGCGCGCGGCAGATGGTCGCCAGGACTTCGGACGATGCCTCTTTGCGGCCGCGCTCCACCTCGGAGAGGTAGGGGAGCGAAACAGTCGACCTGGCAGCGAGCTGCTGCAGCGTCTGGGACTTCTCGCGGCGCATCCTCCGCACCACATGACCGATCGCGTGCCTCAGCAACATGGGGCCACCCTACGGCGCGGTCGCGGCGTGCGGGGAGCTTAGGCGCGCCATTCTGCCGAGAGCGGAATTCTGCCGTCGGCAGTTCTCCCGCTGGCAGATTCCCGCGACCTGACCTCTAGAACGACAGTGACGGCTCGTCGCTCACCGACAGGGTGAGAACGGCCTTCTGCACGAGCTCGTCCTGTTCAATCTCGTGCTCCAACCGCCGCAGCACCACGGCAAGGTTCTCCTCGCGACGGTCCCCGACCAGGTCGATCGCGGCCACCACGAACACGCGGCCAGGGCCGACGAACTCGAGGTGCAGGTAGGTCACGCGCTCGATCTCCGGGTTGGAGAGCAGCGTTCGTCCGGTTTCTGTTCTGAACCGCTCCGGTGGCTCCAAACCGACCAGGTACCTGCGGTTGCGGTTGATCAGGAACACGGCGACCACCCCGAGCAGCACCCCGATCAGGATCGAGCCGATCGCGTCGTATGCGGCCACGCCGGTGAGCTGGTGCGACAGGATGCCCGCGAAAGCGATCGCCAGCCCGGCGAGAGCCGCGGAGTCCTCGGCAAGCACCGCGCGCAGGGTCGAATCGGACCCGTTCAGCGCGTAGTCGACGGTGCTGCGCCCGAAGAACCGGGCGCGGCGTCTCGCCTGCACCAGCGACTGGGTGAACGAGACACCCTCGAAGACCAGCGAGATCGCAAGCACCAGGTATGCGATGCCGAAGTCGCGAGCGGGCTCCGGTTCGAACAACTCCTGCACCCCGTGCTGCACCGAGACCACGGCTCCGGCCGTGAACAGCCCCACGGCGGCGAAGAGCGACCAGACGTATGCTTCGCGTCCGTATCCGAGCGGATGCGCGGCATCCGCTTTCCTCGACGAACTGCGGTCGGCCACCACGAGGAAAATCTCGTTGCCGGTGTCTGCCCAGGAGTGCGCCGCCTCCGCGAGCATGGACGCGGATCCGGTGAGGGCTGCCGCGACGCTTTTGGCGAGGGCCACGACCAGGTTCGCCGCGAACGCGATGAGCACCGTGCGCAGCCGGGCGGCGCCCTCCGTAGTCATGGAACTACGGTACCGCCGGGTCGCTCGTCACGCGCCAGGATGCGGGAACACCAGAAGGCTGCTGGTGGCGGTCGCTACGGCCTTGCCGTCTGCTCCGAGAATCTCTCCCTCGGTGAAGATCACCCGGCTGCCGGCCTTCACAACCCGACCGGTCGCCACGAGTGGACCATTGTTCGGCTGGATCGGTCGCAGGTAGTTGACCGTGATGTCGATCGAGGTGTATCCGATGCCAGCAGCGAGGGTGGAGTGGCCGGCGCAGGCGAGCACGGTATCGAGCAGTGTGCAGGCCAGCCCGCCGTGGATGGAGCCCAGGGGGTTGAAGTGGGCTTCCTCTGGCCGCGAGGTGAAGGTGACGGTGCCGGGCTCGACATGCGTGACGTCGAAATTCATCAGCGAAGCGATCGGCGGGCCAGGAATGGTGCGGTTCATGATGCCGGTGAGGTACTCCATTCCGCTCAGCAGGGGCAGCTGCTCGAGGGCGACGCTCGGGTCGGTCCAGCTGAAGGTCGTCGAGTGGATGCTGTCGTCAGGCACGGTCGCGGTGGTGTCAGTCACGTCGCCACGCTAACACCGCGCCCGATCGCCCTTGCTAGGTCACCGTAACCTATGTCATGCTAACCGAGTGGTCATCGAGATCTTCATGCTCAGCATCCTGCGCAGCGGTCCGATGCACGGCTACGAACTCAAGCGGCGGGTGCAGCGGCCGTCGAGCGTTCCCCTCAGCAACAACTCCCTCTACCCCGCTCTGCGCCGGTTCGAGGCGGCCGGCCTCGTCACGAGCGCGGTCGAGGAGCAGCAGGGCAAGCCCGATCGCACGGTGTACTCACTCACCGATGCCGGGCGTCGGCACCTGACCGAACTTCTTTCCACGCTTCCGCTTGAGCTTGCCAATGACGAGGAGGAGTTTCTCGTTCGCGTGAGCTTCTTCGGTGAGATCGCCCCGGCCAATCGTCGGGCGATCCTGGCAGCGCGCCTGGCGGCGGTCGACGCGGCGATCGCCCAGGTGGGTGACCTGCTCGATCCGAGCTCGGCATCCGTCTCGCGGGAATGGCGCGCTCTCACCATGGGCAAAGTGCTTGAGCGGCTCCACGACGAGCGCGCCTGGATCTCCGAACTCGAACAGAAAGCCCTGCAACCATGACGGACACCCCCGCGGCCACCCCGATCGGCGCCGTCTCGCGCTACGGGCTGCTGGTCGGACCGCTGCTGGCCATGATCGACTCGAGCATCGTGAATGTCGCGGTGCCAGACATCGCCACCGAACTGAAGTCGCCGCTCGACGACGTGCAGTGGGTCGTCAGCGGGTACCTTCTCGCCCTCGGTGTCGCGCTGGCCCTGACGGCCTACCTCGCCAAGCGCTTCGGTACGCTGCGGATCTACACGATGAGCATGATCCTGTTCGTGCTGGTCTCGGCCGCCTGCGCTTTCGCACCCAACATCGAATCCCTCATCGCGTTCCGGGCTCTGCAGGGCTTCGTGGGTGCGCCGCTCGTGCCGCTCGCGCTCAGCATCCTGCTCGGCAAGGACGGCATTGGCGGCGGCAAGGTGCCGGTCTCCGCGGCCCTCGTGCTGTTCCTCGCACCCGCGATCGGCCCGACCCTCGGTGGGCTGCTGATCGGAGCGGGCGGATGGCGCTGGATCTTCCTCGTGAACGTGCCGGTCGGAATCATCGGCCTGCTCCTCATGTCCAGGGTGCCCCGCACCATCGGCGCCCTCGCCAACCGCGCGACCAGATTCGACCCCCTCGGGTTCGTGCTGCTGTCGGTGGGGCTTACCGCGGCCCTGTTCGGGGCAACCGAGGGCACATCGCAGGGGTTCGACTCGCCGGTGTCCTGGGTGCCGCTGGGCGGCGGACTCGTGTTGCTCGTGCTGTACACGTTCTGGGCGCTGCGCAAGGAGCATCCGGCGGTGAATGTCGGCATGATGCGGCACCGCAACTCCGCCATCGCTCTCGTGCTGCAGGTGCTGTGCTCGGTGGTGTCCTTCGGCACCGTGTTCCTCATCCCCGTGTTCACCCAGTCGGTGCAGGGCTACAGCGCGGTCGAGACCGGCCTCGCCCTGCTACCGCAGGGGATCATCATGGGGCTCGGCACGTTCGTCGGCCAGAAACTCTCCGGGCGCGTGCCCCTCAGGCTGCTGGTAATCGCCGGATTCGCGATTCTCGCGATCTCGAGCGTGTTCCTGCTGTTCCTTGAGCAGGACACCCCGCTCTGGGCGACGGCCATCATGCTGTCTGGCCGGGCGATCGCGATCGGGTTCGTCACCACGCCGCTGCTGGTCGCGATGCTCGCGCCGCTGCCAGAGGAGGAGCTGGCTGACGGCAACACCCTGTTCAACATCACGCAGCGGCTGGGCGGGTCCATCGGAGTCAGCATCCTCGGGTCGCTGGTCGCCGGCGGGGCGACCCTCGCCGCGACGATCGATGCGTTCCACCTCGTCGGCTGGGTTCTGATTGCGCTCGCGGTGGTCGCCGGGTTCGTGTCGCTCTGGCTCACAGCCGAGAAGGGCACCACCTCCCAGTTGCCCTCAACCATCGCGGAGTAACTGGCCGGTATTCTCGACTGCGGTGCGACTCAGCGTGCCCAGATTCCGGAAGTACCGATGCCCGATAGTCCGATCTCAGCCACGCCCTACGAGGTGCTCGGCGTGAGTTCGCGCGCCACGGTGGACGAGCTGCGTCGCGCATACCGCAAGCGGCTGCGCGAGACGCACCCGGACACCGGGGGAGACCCGAAGGCGTTCCATGCGGTGCAACACGCCTGGGAGCGGGTCGGCACGCCGGCAGGTAGGGCGGCGTACGACGCGGGCACGCCGGAGGAGTCGCACATCGCTTGGGAGGCCCGACCGGCCGCGCGCCAGGAGTCACGCCCGCAGGCCCGGTCCCATGGCCACCCGGGGGGATGGCGCCGCGAGCGGTATCTCGTGCTCATGCGCGAGTGGGTGGGCAGGGGAGTGGAACTCGGGGACCCCTACGACCCGGCGCTGGTGCGCTCGGCGCCGCGCGACATCCGCCACCTGCTCGCAGACGCGCTCGCCGAGGAGACGACCGCTCGGGCGCTCTCGCAACTCGGCATTGGCTTCACGGTCTGGCACGACGTCGCCACCGGTGACCCCGAGGACAAGATCGATCACGTTGTGCTCGGGCCGAGCGGCCTGTTCGCGCTGCTCTCCGAGGACTGGGGCGCACCGGTGCGGGTTCGTCGCGGCGAACTGGTCGGGGAGGGGATCGACGACGAGCGCCCCATGCACTCGCTGGCGATCCGCGCGAAAGTGCTTGCGCGCGCGGCCAGGGTGAAGTTCACGGCGCTCGTGATCGTCGTGCCCGATCGCGACTTCGATGAGGGCGTCGCGGTCATCGGCAACGCGCGCGGTGCCGCCCACGTGGTGGTGCAGGCCAGCCGGATGTCGCAGCTGCTTCGCGACGGAGTCCCCGGGTCGGTGCGGCCCGGCGGCACCGAGATCTTCGAGGTGCGCACCCGGCTGCAGGCGGCCATCCGCTTCGTGTAGCGGTCGGTGCGGCTGGTTAGCCTGAGGCGATGAAGATCGAACTGCGCGATGTGCTGCCCGCCGACCAGGATCGGCTGTTCGAGTTCTGGTGCGATCCGGAGTCGGTGCGGATGGCTGCTTTCACCCACGAGCACCAGAACGACCGCGGGGATTTCGACGCTCACCAGGCACGGCTGCTGCGCTCGCATGACGTCAACCAGCGCGCCATCACCGTGGACGGCGAACTTGTCGGCACGATCGGGAGCTTCGTGATGGAGGGCGACACCGAAGTCACCTACTGGATCGACCGCGCGCACTGGGGCCGGGGCGTCGCGACCGCCGCGCTCTCCCTGCTGCTCGCGCAGGTGCCGGTTCGCCCACTGTTCGCCGGGGCAGCGAGTGACAACGTCGCGTCACTGCGGGTGCTGCACAAAGCCGGCTTCGTGGATGTCGGCGCGGAGGTCGGGTTCGCGAACGGTCGTGGCCAGGAGATCACGGAAACGCGGCTGAGGCTCGACGCGTAAAGCCGCGCGGGAATACACTCCGGGCAACGCTCGTCGAGCGGCCAACGGAGGTCACACGCATGGTTCCCGAAATCAACTGGCTCGCGGTAGTGCTGGCGACGGCATCGAGCATGGTCGTGGGCACGATCTGGTACGCGAAGAAGGTGTTCGGCGACCGCTGGATCAGGTTGGCCAAGATCGACCAGTCGACGATGGGCCAGGGCGCTGTCGTCGCGATCATCACCACGGTGGTCGTGAGCTTCATCACCGCGGCAGTACTCGCCGGGTCTGCCGCGATCGCCCAGAATTTCTACCACGGCAACTTTTTGCTGAACTGCGTGCTCACCGGCGCGATTCTCTGGGCCGGCTTCACTGCCGCACGGTTCATCACTCACGACGCGTTCGAGCGCCGGCCGGGCAACCTGACCATCCTGAACCTGGCGCACGAGCTCGTGACCATCGAGGTGATGGCGCTCATCATCGGCGCCTTCGGGATCAGCGCGCTGTAG
>JBDUEC010000119.1:0-7139 GCA_040002655.1 Rhodoglobus sp.
CGGAACGCGGCGGCGCCGTGGATGCCCGCACGATGAGTTCGGGCTTGAGGAGTGTGCGACGAGGCACCTCGTCGCCATGGAGTTCCGCGAGCAGCGTCGCCACACTCAGCGTGCCGAGCGCGTGGAAGTCCTGGTGCACGGTCGTCAGCGGGGGCAGAAAGTGCCGGGCATCCGGCACGTCGTCGAAGCCGACCACGCTCACATCCTCCGGCACCCGTATGCCGCGCTCGTGGAAGGCGTGGATCAGGCCGAGCGCCATCTGGTCGTTCGCCGCGAAGACCGCGGTGAAGTCCGGTTCGAGCTCGCGGCCGAACGCGTAGCCCGAGTCGGACGTCCAGTCCCCCACCACCGACTCGCGCGCGGGCAGGCCCGCGAGTTTCAGGTGCGCGTGCCATTCGCGTTCGCGGCCACGGGCATCCAACCAGTCCAGCGGACCGGCGAGGTGCAGGATCTCGCGGTGTCCCAGGTCGATCAGGTGCTGCGCTGCGAGCGCCGCGCCCATCCGCTGGTCGACGGAGACGGTGAAGAAGTCGTCCTCGGGCTCGGCTTTCACGACCAGGGTCGGAATGCCGCTCGAGACCTCGCGCAACAGGTCAATGGATGACGTGCGCGGCGTGATGAGGCACAGCGCGTCGATGCCGATCGCCATGAGACTCACGAGGGCGTCGTGGGCGGTGACCGCGCGATCGGGCGACACCGCGATCGACGAGACCGTGTATCCGCGATCATGCGCGGCATCCTCAATGGCTCGCAGCGTGCTGCGTGGACCGTACTCGACGACGCTGTCCACGACGACGCCGATGCGGTTCGTCCTGCGAGTGGCCAGGGCGCGAGCGGTCGCGTTCGGTCGATAGTTCAGCTGGCGCATCACCTCGAGCACGCGTTCCCGCGTGGCCGGAGCGATGCTCGGGTGATCGTTGAGCACCCGCGACACGGTCATGTGCGAGACGCCGGCGAGCGTGGCCACCTGACGGATGTTGGGCTTCTGCCCGCCCGTCGGCCCCTGCTGGTGGTGGGCGCTCATGACCTGAATCCTAGTGAGGCCCGACCTCGGCACCGCGTACGCAGAAAAGACCGGCCGGGCGCAGTGCCCGGCCGGTCCGTATTTCAGGTACTACTTGGTGAGGGCCTCGAGGTCCGGGTTGTTCTTGTACGCGTCGGCTGCGTTGTCCTTGGTCACTACGACCGGGGCGAGCAGGTAAGACGGAACGACCTTGACACCGTTGTCGTAGGACTTGGTGTCGTTGATCTCGGAGATCTCCTTGCCGGCCTGCAGCTCCTGAACCATCACGACGGCAGCGGCAACGAGTGCGCGCGTGTCCTTGTAGATGGTCATGTACTGCTCGCCAGCCATGATCGACTTGACTGACTCAACCTCAGAGTCCTGGCCGGTCACAACCGGGATCGGCTTGCCAGCGCTGCGCACCGACTCGATGATCGCGCGGGCGAGGGTGTCGTTCGGGGAGAGAACTCCGTCGAGGTCGACGCCCTGGTAGTTGCCGGCGAGCAGAGTGTCCATGCGGCTCTGGGCGTTGGCGGCGAGCCAACCCTGGGTCGCGGTCTGGGCCACGGCGGTCTGGCCGGAAACGACGGTGAGGGTGCCATCGTCGATCTTCGGCTGGAGCACGTCCATCGCACCGTTGAAGAACACACCGGCGTTGTTGTCGTCGGGCGAGCCCGAGAACAGCTCGATGTTGAACTTCTTCTTGTCCGGGAACTTCGCAGCGAGTCCGTCAAGGAGCGCCTGGCCCTGGAGCTGGCCGACCTTGAAGTTGTCGAACGCGAGGTAGTAGTCCACGGCCTCGGTGTTCAGGATGAGGCGGTCGTACGCGATGACGACTGCGCCAGCCGTGTGAGCGGCCTCGACCTGGGACGAGAGCTGCGCACCATCCTTGGCACCGATGATGATGACCTTGGCGCCGTTGGTGACCATGGAGCTGATCTGGTTCTGCTGCTCTGCAACGGTGTTGCTCGCGGGCGCGTACTGCACGTCCGGCTTGAAGCCGGCCGCCTTGAGGCCGTCGGTGAACAGCTGGCCTGCGAGGACCCAGTTCTCCGAGGTCTTGTCCGGAAGGGCGACACCGATCGTCGCGTCTGCCGCAAAGCCAGCTGCGCTGCTGGATCCGTCACCCGTGTCGGTGCGAGCGCCGGAGCAGCCCGAGAGGGCCAGCGCCGCGGTTGCGGCAAGAGCCACACCCGCGATGATGAGTTTCTTCATTGATATTCTCTTTCCTGGTGCATCTGAGAGGTGGATACCGGGGTTGTACTAGCTCGGAGGAGTGAGGTCCTTCGGGCGAACGGTATCCTGGGCCCCACCCGTAGGGGTGGGAGTCTGTGTACCCTGCGGGGCCGCAGGGATTGGCGTTTCGTCAAGTGAAGTCCTGCGGCCTCGCGTCAGCAGGCCGATGATCGAGGGCCGGCCCTGTCGCTTGCTGTAGACGTCGATACCCACGGCAACCAGCAGCACGAGCCCCTTGATCATCTGCACCTTGTCGGAGCTGACTCCGAGCAACTGCAGGCCGTTGTTGAGCACGGCGATCACGAGACCACCGACGATCGATCCGACAATGGTTCCGATTCCGCCCGAGACCGCGGCGCCACCGATGAACACCGCGGCGATCGCGTCGAGCTCCCAGCCGACACCGTCACCGGGGCCGGATGCCACCGAGCGCGCGATCCAGAGCTCCCCGGCCACTGCCGCGAGAACCGACATGTTCGCGATCACGAAGAAGTTGACCCGGCGGATGTTGACACCGGAGAGTTCGGCGGCCCGCCAGTTGCCACCCACGGCATAGATGTGTCGGCCGATGGTGGTGTTGTTGGTGAGGAACGAGTACCCGAGCACGAGCACGCCGAGCACGATGCCCGAGATCGGGTAGCTGGTGCCCGGGCGGCCGGATGCGAACAGGTACGTCGCGAAGACGACGACACCGAGCAGGAGCACGAGCTTCACGGTGCTCACCCAGACCGGAGCCGGCTCCGACCCCATCTGGCGCTGGATGCTGCGCTGACGCGCCTCCTGCCAGACCACCGCAGCCGCGACCAGTGCGCCGAGAATCAGGGTGGAGATGTTGAAGGGGATGCCGACATTCGGGTCGGGCAGGAATCCGCCGCCGATGAAGGTGAACTCGCGGGGCACCGGAATGGATGTCGAGTTGCCGACGAACTGGTTGGCTCCGCGGAAGAACAGCATGCCAGCGAGGGTGACGATGAATGCAGGCACGCCGACGTAGGCAACCCACCAGCCCTGCCAGGCGCCCACGATGGCACCGACGACGAGGCCGAGCACCATGGCAAGCGGCCACGGGAGGTGCCAGGCGTACATGGATTCTGCGACGACAATTCCCACGAATGCGGCGACCGAGCCGACCGAGAGGTCGATGTGGCCGGCGATGATCACCATGACCATGCCCACCGCGAGGATCAGCACGTAGGCGTTGCCGTTGACGAGGTTGATCAGGTTGATCGGGTCGAGCGTCTTGCCACCGGTGAGGAACTGGAACAGCACGATGATCACGACGAGGGCACCGAGGATGCCGAACTGGCGGCCGGTGGACTGGCTGCCCCCGAACATCTTGGTGATGTCCCGGAATCCGCCGGACTTCTTCGGTTCTTCAGTCTGCTGGCTCATCGGGCTGTTGCTTTCTTCTGAGAGGTGGCTGAGGTCATGCTCTTGAGGAGGTTCTCGGGGGTGGCCTGGTCGACGGGCAGGTCGTTGGTGATCTTGCCCTCGAAGATCGTGTAGATGCGGTCGGAGACCCCGAGCAGCTCCGGCAGTTCCGACGAGATCATGATCACTCCCTTGCCCATGGCGGCCAGGTCACGGATGATGCCGTAGATCTCGGTCTTCGCGCCGACGTCGATGCCGCGGGTGGGCTCGTCGAGGATCAACAGGTCTGGGTCGGTGAACATCCACTTCGCCAGAACGACCTTCTGCTGGTTGCCGCCGGAGAGCTTGTTGACACCCTCGTCGACCGTCGGGGTCTTGATGCGCAGGCTCTTGCGGTATGCCTCGGCCGACTGGTACTCCTCGACCTTGTTCACCACATCGAAGCTCGAGATCTTGCCGAGCTTCGCGGAAACGACGGAGCGCTTGATGTCGTCGAGCAGGTTCAGGCCGAGCGCCTTGCGGTCCTCGCTCACGTAGGCGAGGCCGTGGTCGATCGCCTGCTCGACGTTGTGCAGGCGGATCTCCTTGCCATCCTTGAACAGCTGGCCGGAGAGATAGTTGCCGTAGGCGCGGCCGAAGATGCTCATGGCGAGCTCGGTGCGACCGGCGCCCATGAGGCCGGCGAAGCCGACCACCTCGCCGCGGCGCACGTAGAAACTCGAGTTCTTCACGACCATGCGCTCGGAGACCTGCGGGTGCTGCACGTTCCAGTTCTTCACCTCGAAGAACACGTCGCCGATGTCGGCGTTGCGCTCGGGGAAGCGGTTCTCGAGCACCCGGCCGACCATGCCCCGGATGATGCGGTCCTCATCCACGCCGTCCTTGGCCACGTCGAGCGTCTCGATAGTGCGGCCGTCGCGAAGGATGGTGATCTCGTCGGCGATCTCCTCGATCTCGTTGAGCTTGTGCGAGATCATGATCGAGGTGATTCCGCGGCCCTTGAGACCGCGAAGCAGGTCGAGCAGGTGCTGCGAGTCCGACTCGTTCAGCGCGGCGGTGGGCTCGTCGAGGATGAGCAGCTTGACCGACTTGTTGAGCGCCTTTGCGATCTCGACCAGCTGTTGCTTGCCCACGCCGATGTTCTTCACCAGGGTGTCCGGGTCATCCTGGAGCCCGACGCGGGCAAGCAGCTCAATGGCGCGCTTCTTCGCCTGCACCCAGTCGATGACGCCGAACTTTCGTGGCTCGTTGCCGAGGAAGATGTTCTCGGTGATCGAGAGGAGCGGGATGAGCGCGAGTTCCTGGTGGATGATCACGATGCCGGCGTTCTCGCTGGACTTGATGTTGCTGAAGCGCACCTCTTTGCCCTGGTAGACGATCTCGCCCGAGTAGGTGCCGTAGGGGTAGACGCCGGACAGCACCTTCATGAGGGTGGACTTGCCCGCACCGTTCTCACCGCAGATCGCGTGGATCTCGCCGGCGCGCACGGTGAGAGTCACGTTCTCGAGCGCCTTCACCCCGGGGAACTCCTTGGTGATGGAACGCATCTCGAGGATTGTGTGCTCTGTGTGCACCGCCGACTCCAACTGCAATGACCTCCGCGTCATGGACCGGAAACGTCTTCGTAACGTCTGTCCGGTTCTGAAGCTAATCGTCGCCGGGCTTGGCGTCAAATAGTAAACACAAGAAGTGGCCGGCCGACAGCACTCGTGTGAGCGTGCACACGATGAAACGGGGGTAGACGCTTCTGGAGCGAACCGCATAGCCTCGCGCCACCCGCCTAATTTGTTGCGAAGACCAGCAATCTAGGCCCGGAACTATCACGATCCGGTAACGTGACGACCCGGTCCCGGATGGCCCCGCAGTGTATCGTTTGACTGTGACGAGCCGAAACCCAACGCCGGGTTCTCAGACTTCATTACGCGAAGCCAACAGAGCTCGCATAGTGGATTCGCTGAAGCATCACGGGCACCTGACACAGGTCGAACTCGCGGGTGCAACCGGGCTCTCTCCCGCGACAGTTTCGAACATCGTCAAGGAGTTGTCTGCGTCCGGGGTTCTGAATACCTCGATCACTTCCCGCAGCGGACGGCGCGCAATCGAGGTCACGCTCGCGCGCAAGCTGGGCCTGGTGGCCGGCTTCCATTTCTCCAGCCGGCACCTCAGGGTGGCGATCGCCGACGTTGGTCGCACGGTCGTCGCCGAGAATCACGTGCCTTTGGCCCTTGAACACAGGCACGACCGGGAACTCGACCGCGCCACGCTGCTCCTGAGCGACATGCTCGAGTCGCTGAACGCCTCGTTCTCCGATGTGCTCGCGGTGGGCGTCGGGCTGCCGGCTCCGGTCGATACCCGAACCGGCATGATCTCGACGCCAGGTCTGTTGCGGGGCTGGGAGGGCATCCCGGTGGCCGAGGTCCTGGAGAACCGCATCGAGCGGCCGGTCTTCGTCGACAACGAGGCGAACCTCGGCGGGCTCGCCGAGGCTCGCTCTGGCGCTGCGCGCGGCACACAGGGGGCCGCCTACATCCGCGTCGGTCACACCATCAGTGCCGGCCTCATCATCAACGGCTCGGTCTTCCACGGCACGACAGGCAAGGCCGGTCAGATCGGCCACGTCACGATCGACGAGAACGGTCCGATCTGCAAGTGCGGCAGCCGCGGATGCCTCGACACACTCGCGGGTGGGCCCGCCCTGCTCGAACTGTTCCGTGACGACCCCGGCATGCAGCGCATCCGCGACCTGCTCCTGCGTGCGGATGCCGGCGAGGCCAGCGCCAAGCGCGTGATCGCCGATGCCGGTCGTCACATCGGAATCGCCGCCGCCAGCCTCTGCAACCTCTTCGA
Source organism: Rhodoglobus sp. (assembly GCA_040002655.1). Taxonomy (GTDB): domain Bacteria; phylum Actinomycetota; class Actinomycetes; order Actinomycetales; family Microbacteriaceae; genus Rhodoglobus. The sequence goes on from JBDUEC010000119.1 coordinate 6,458, forward strand.
CCCCGAGCGGGTGGTGATCGGCGGGGAGCTTGCCGCGGCGGGGGAAACCCTTCTGGCTCCCCTCCGCCACGCGCTGGAGCGCTCGGCCCTGGCCGGCGGTCAGGGCTTCCCCGAGGTCGTGCAGGGCGAGCTCGGGGAGCGTGCTGAACTGCTCGGCTGCCTGGCCCTCGCCATCGAGAACGTCGGCCTGGAGGCTGGCGTGCGAGCACTCACGTCGGTGGATTCACAGCGTGCGTAACACCATGAGAGGCACTCCAATGACGAAGCGCGTCGCATCCCTGTCCGCACTGGTCACAGCCATGATCCTGGTCGCGGCCACCCTGAGCGGATGCACGATCGGCGATCCGCTTACCGTGAAGATCGCCCTGCTCCTGCCCGAGTCGAAGACGTCGCGATACGAGGCCTTCGATCGGCCCTTGTTCGAGACCCGCATCAAGGAACTCGGCAACTACCAGGTGCTGTACGCCAATGCGGACCAGGACGCGTCAAAACAGCAGTCCCAGGCGGAGGCGGCGCTGGCTTCTGGCGTGAAGGTGCTCGTACTGGACCCGGTCGACTTCGCTGCGTCCGCCAGCATTGTCGCCGCGGCCAACGCGCAGGGCGTGCCCGTGATCGCCTACGACCGGCTGGTGGCCGGCGGCGGGCTCGCCTACTACGTGTCGTTCGACAACGAGCACATCGG
>JBDUEC010000120.1:0-7101 GCA_040002655.1 Rhodoglobus sp.
AGGTAGCTCTCGAGCTCGCCCTTGTTCCACTCGGCGAAGATGTCGGCGATCTCGGCCGGGCTCTTGCCCGTACCGCGGCGGATGAGGTCATAGGCCTCGGCGATGAGCTGCATGTCGGCGTACTCGATGCCGTTGTGGATCATCTTGACGAAGTGGCCAGCGCCGTCGTGGCCCACGTGCGTGACGCACGGCTCGCCCTCAGCCACAGCGGCAATTGAGCGCAGGATCGGGCCGAGCGTGACCCATGACTCATCCGATCCGCCCGGCATGATCGACGGGCCGTTGAGAGCGCCCTCCTCGCCACCGGAGATGCCAGCGCCGACGAAGTTGATGCCGGTCTCGCGCACGGCCTTCTCGCGGCGGATGGTGTCGGTGAACAGGGCGTTGCCGCCGTCGACGATGATGTCGCCCGGCTCGAACACGGCGGTCAGGGCGTCGATCACGGCATCCGTTCCCTTGCCGGCCTGAACCATGATCAGCGCGGTGCGGGGCTTGGAGAGGGAGGCGGCGAACTCCGCGTAGTCCTTCGACGGCATGAAGTCGGCTTCGGGGTGCTCGTCCATGAGCGTCTGCGTCTTCTCGTACGTGCGGTTGAAGATCGCGACCCGGTTGCCCTCGCGGCTGGCGAGGTTGCGGGCGAGATTCGACCCCATGACCGCGAGCCCCACTACGCCGATGTTTGCCTGTTCCACGTCTGTCTCCTCGCGCATTCCGGGCCGATTTTGGCCCGAATACAGGCTAGTCGGTGTCGCGCGGTGCCCGTGCCGTCGCTACGGTGGGGAGATGCCCCGCCCCCCGCTGATCGTTGTGATGGGCGTGAGCGGCTCCGGCAAGAGCACCGTCGGGTCGCTGCTCGCCGAGCGCCTCGGGGTGCCGTTCACCGACGCGGACGATCTGCATCCGCTCACCAACGTCGACAAGATGACGGCCGGCGTGCCACTCACCGACGACGACCGCTGGCCGTGGCTCGCCGCCGTCGGGCGAGCCCTCGCGGCCGCGGGGGAGACCGGCCTTGTGGTGGCGTGCTCCGCCCTGAAGCGCAGCTACCGTGATGCGATCCGTGCCGGTGCCCCGGAGGCGGAGTACGTGCTGCTCAGCGGTACGCGGGAACTGCTTGAGTCCCGGTTATCGAAGCGGGTGGGCCACTTCATGCCGGCCTCGCTGCTCGACTCGCAACTCGAGGAACTGCAGCCGCTGACTGCCGACGAGCGTGGCGTAGTCGTGGGAATCGAGCCGGACCCGCCCGGCATCGTCGACGCGATAGTCGTGGCGCTCGGCTCCGACCACGCTCTCGGTATGGTGGAAGAATGACGCGCCGAATCGTTGCCCTCGTCTCTGCCCTGGTCGCCTCGTTGCTCGGTCACCTCGCCCTCTGGGGCGGCGGTGGCGTATTGGCCCAGGAGGCTGCGCAGTACGCCCGGCGCGGACCAAACGTGGTCGCGGTCCTGGTGCTTGTGCTCGGACTGCTTCTCATCGCGGCCGCAATCGCGACCGTGGCGATCTCCGCTGCGGGCGTGATCGCGCTGGGCATCATTCACATCGTTGTGAGTCTGCTGACGGTTCTGAGTCCGGCGGACGCCAGCGGGGGCAGCGTCTCGCCGATTTTCGGCATCTTCGCCTTCGTCTACCGCACCAGCCAGTCCGTCTCCGACGGGCTGTACCTGTACTTCCCCACCGGGTTCGGGCTCCTGACGGGTGTCATCTTCCTCGTCGTCGGCCTCGCTGCCCTCGCGCGCACCGGGGCGAGCTCGACGCAGGCGCGCGTCGTGAGCGTTGTCGTTGCCGTCGTGGTGGGCTTCTTCGCGCTCGCCGCGGCTGTGTCGGGCGGTTTCCGCCTGTACGCGTCCCAGCTGCAGCTTCTCTCCGGGCTCGATGCGCTCGGATTGGTGCTGCTCATCGCCGCGACCATTGCACTCGCGATCGCGGTCCTCACGGTGCGCTGGTCGTCGGCCGGTGTGCTCGTGCTCGGTGCAGCGACGATCGTACTGACGATCGCGCTCTTCGGTCTGTTCACGACATCCACCCTGCCCGGCTTCGTCATGTCGGTTTCGCGAGAGCTCGGGCAGGGCCTCGCTAACGCGTTGCCTGATGGCAACCTCGCGCTCGTGGGCGTGCTTCTTGTCGTGGGCGGGCTCGCGGTGCGGTGGCGAGCTCTGCGGCGACCGCGGGCGACCGACCCGGCTCCCGTTGCGGACGCGGATGTCACGCCCGCAGCATCCGTGTAGAATCGGACACTGAACTTCGGCGAGGGAACCACTTCCGGTTCCGTTATCGACGCAGTGATGTGGGCTTACGTCTTCCTCACGCTGACATTTACGCGTTCGAGTTGAACAATACGAGGCCCACGAAGGGTCGGAAACGGATCCAATCATGAGCGGCAAAGTAGGCGTCAAAGAGGTCAGCAACCACCTCATCACAGAGGTGCGCGAATCCTTCGGTAAGGGCGCTGCACGCAAGATCCGCGCGACCGGCAAGATTCCGGCCGTCATCTACGGTCACGGCACCGAACCACAGCACGTGACCCTGCCGGGTCACGAGGTCTCCCTCATCCTGCGCAAGTCGAACCAGGTGCTCGAGCTCGACATCCAGGGCAAGGTCACGCTCGCTCTCGTCAAGGACGTGCAGAAGGACCCGGTTCGCCAGATCATCGAGCACATCGACCTCATCGTCGTGCGCAAGGGCGAGAAGGTCACCGTCGACGTGCCCGTGCACCTCGAGGGCGAGGCCGCTCCCGGTACGTCCGTCAACCAGGACTCCAACACGCTGTCCGTCGAGGTCGAGGCCATCCACATCCCGGAGAGCTTCGTCGTCAGCATCGAGGGCCTCGAGGAGGGCGCGCACATCCTGGCCAGGGATGTCGCCCTTCCCGCCGGCGCCGTGCTCATCACCGACCCCGAGACCCTTGTGGTCGGAATCACCGGTGAGGTTGCCCAGGATCTCGGTGATGAGGAAGAGACCACCGACGAGGCTGGCGAAGAGGGCGCAGAGGGCGCGTCGGATGACGCCGCCGCTGCAGAAGAGGCCGCAGAGTAATCTCCCTCTTCCGCTCGAAGACGCCGGTGGACACAGACCAGTGGCTTGTAGTCGGGCTCGGGAATCCCGGGCCCGGCTACGCCGGCAACCGCCACAATGTGGGGCACATGGTGCTCGCCGAGCTCGCCGACCGCATGTCGGCGACCTTCAAGACCCACAAGGCCAACGCGCTCGTCGCTGAGGGTCGTAGTGGCGCGGGTGGTCCCCGCCTGATCCTGGCCAAACCGAACACGTTCATGAACGTCTCGGGCGGCCCGGTCGCCGCACTGCTGCGCTTCTACAAGGTCGAGCCCGAACGATTGATCGTGGTGCACGACGAGCTCGACATTCCTTTCGATTCGATCCGCCTCAAGATTGGCGGCGGGGCGGGCGGCCACAACGGCGTCAAGGATGTCGCAGCCGCGATCGGCACGCAGGACTTCACCAGGGTGCGGGTCGGCATCGGTCGCCCGCCCGGACGCCAGCCGTCGGCGGACTTCGTGCTCAAGGACTTCGGCTCCGAGGAGCGCAAGCTGCTGCCGAACATCCTCGATGACGCAGCGGATGCCGTCGAGCTCATCGCCACGGACGGTCTCACTGTGGCGCAGCTGAAGTTCCACAGCCCGCGCTGAGGCCGCTGGCGTTCCGCTGGTCGAGGCGGCGGAGCCGGTCTCGAGGCCAAGGAGCCCGTGACGGTGGTTTCGAGACCGTCGCTCCGCTCCGCCTCAACCACCGGGCAGCCTGAACCACCAGGTGTGTCAGCGCACCCGCCTAGACTCGACTGGTGACTCTCGACGGATTAATCACGGGGCTTTCGCGCGCCCGCACGTTCGAGAACGCCCTCTCGTACTCGGGCCAGAGCGCCGACTTCTCGCTCATCGACGGCCTTCGGGCACCGCTCATCGGCGGGCTACTGAAACGCCGCGGCGGGCCGCAGTCCTTGCTCGCTGTCGTTGCGACCGGCCGGGAGTCGGAGGCGCTGCGCGAGTCGCTGCAGAGCTACCTGCCCGACGCACATGTGGTCGAGTTTCCCGCGTGGGAGACCCTGCCGCACGAACGGCTGAGCCCCTCCGCGGAGACCGTCGGCAAGCGCATCCGTGCCCTGCGCACCCTCGCCGGGTGGTCCGCAAAACCGGCCGGAACCCTGATCGTCGTCGCATCCGTGCGCGCGGCCCTGCAGCCCCTCGCCGACAACCTGGTGGACTTCGAGCCGGTGAACCTCGTGGCCGGCGGGCGCGGCTATGAGCTCGGATCGCTCGCGAACCGCCTGGTGGACCTCGCCTACGCACGGGTGGACATGGTCACCCGACGGGGCGAGTTCGCCGTGCGCGGCGGCATCCTCGACGTCTTCCCGCCCGCAGCCGACCACCCGGTGCGGGTCGAGTTCTTCGGCGACGAGGTGGAGCAGATCCGCGACTTCTCGGTGGCCGACCAGCGCTCGCTGCCCGAGGTCGTCGAGAGCGTTGAGCTGCCGCCGAGCCGCGAGTTGCTGCTGAGCCCCGCGGTGAAACAGCGGGCGGCGGAGATGCAGCACGAGTTCCCCTCGCTGTCGGGCATGCTCGCGAAGATCGCCGAGGGCATCCCGGTCGACGGCATGGAGTCCCTGGCGCCCGCCCTCGTCGACAAGCTGGTTCCACTCACGCACTACCTCCCAGCGGATGCCGCCATCGCGGTCATGTCGCCGGAGCGCGTGCTTTCGCGGGCCCACAGCCTGGTCGAGACGAACCGGGAGTTCCTGAGCGCGGCGTGGAGCGCGGCGACTGCTGGCGCGGAGACTCCGATCGACCTGGACGCCGGCGACTTCCTCTCGGTGGGCGCCCTGCGTCTCTCCGCCGGCCTCCGTCCGTGGTGGACCATGAGCGCGTTCGACAGCGGCGCCTCGCTGCCGGTCGTCGAGGCGGAGCGGAGCGACGGTCTCGAGACGTGGTCGCGCGGCTCACTGGTTTCGAGACCGGCTTCGCCGCCTCAACCAGCGGAGAGACCGGCTTCGCCGCCTCAACCAGCGGAAGACGAACTCGACTACATACGGGTCGAGGCGAACCCGGTGCCGAGCTTCGCGGGCCAGGCGAGTGGCGCCATGGAGCATGTCGGGGAGCTGCTCGCCGACGGCTGGGCGGTTGCCATCGCTGCCGCCGGGCCGGGGTTGGTCGAACGTGCGTCCGTCGTGCTGGGGGAGGCCGGGTTGTCCGGCCGGGTGGTGGAGACGTACCCACCGGATGCTGAGGCCGGCGTCGCGTACCTGCTGAAGGCATCCGTTGACCGCGGTTTCGAGCTGCCCGACATCAAGCTGGCGCTGCTGAGCGAGGCCGAGTTCTACGGTCGCGCAGCTGGCTACGACTCCCGCCAGGTCAAGAAGCTCGCGAGCCGCCGCAAGAACGTGGTGGACCCGCTGCAGCTGAAGACCGGCGACTTCGTGGTGCACCAGACCCACGGCATCGGAAAGTTCGTTGAACTCACCCAGCGCGAGGTGTCGACCGGCGGTCGCAACGCGGTGAAGACCACCCGCGAGTTCCTCGTGATCGAGTACGCGCCGAACAAGCGCGGCTACCCGGGCGACAAGCTCTACGTGCCCACCGACCAGCTCGACCTGCTCACCCGGTACGTGGGCGGCGAGGCACCGTCGCTCAGCAAGATGGGTGGCAGCGACTGGTCGGCTGCCAAGGGCAAGGCGCGCAGGGCCGTACGTGACATCGCGGTCGAACTGGTGAAGCTGTATTCGGCCCGCATGGCGAGCCGCGGTCACGCGTTCGGCCCGGACACCCCGTGGCAGCGCGAGCTGGAAGAGGCGTTCCCGTTCGCGGAAACCCCTGACCAGCTCACCACCATCGACGAGGTGAAGCGCGACATGGAGTCGCCCATCCCGATGGATCGCCTGCTGAGTGGCGACGTCGGCTACGGCAAAACCGAGGTCGCGGTGCGCGCAGCATTCAAGGCCGTGCAGGACGGCAAGCAGGTCGCGATGATCGTGCCGACCACGCTGCTCGTTCGGCAGCACATGGAGACGTTCGCCGAGCGGTTCGCGGGGTTCCCGATCCACCTTCGCGCGCTCAGCCGATTCCAGAGCGACAAGGAATCGAAGGAGACGATCGAGGGTCTGGCGGATGGCACGGTCGACGTGGTCATCGGAACGCACCGCCTGCTCGGCCAGTCCATCTCCTTCAAGGATCTCGGGCTCGTGATCATCGACGAGGAGCAACGCTTCGGAGTGGAGCACAAGGATGCCCTCAAGAAGCTGAAGACGAACGTGGACATCCTCGCGATGTCGGCGACCCCCATCCCGCGCACTCTCGAGATGGCGGTGACCGGCATCCGCGAGATGTCGACGCTCGCGACCCCGCCGGAGGACAGGCACCCCATCCTCACCTTCGTCGGACCGTACTCGGACCGCCAGGTGACCGCGGCGATCCGCCGCGAGTTGCTGCGGGAGGGGCAGGTGTTCTACGTGCACAACCGCGTCTCCAGCATCAACCGGGTCGCGGCGCAGCTCGCCGAGCTGGTGCCGGAGGCACGCATCGCGATCGCTCACGGCCAGCTGCCGGAGTCGGTGCTCGAGCAGGTGATGGTGGACTTCTGGGAGCGTCGCTTCGACGTGCTGGTCTCGACGACCATCATCGAGACCGGTATCGACATTGCCAACGCCAACACCCTGATCATGGACCGCGCAGACAAGTACGGACTCAGCCAGCTGCACCAGATCCGCGGACGCGTCGGCCGCGGGCGCGAACGCGCCTACGCGTACTTCCTCTACGACGCGGAGAAGCCACTCAGCGAGACGGCGAGCGACCGGCTCTCCACGATCGCGGCCAACAACGAACTCGGGGGCGGCATGCAGATCGCGCTCAAAGACCTGGAGATCCGCGGGGCGGGCAACCTGCTCGGCGGCGAGCAGTCGGGCCATATCGCCGGGGTCGGCTTCGACCTCTACCTGCGCATGATCGGCGAGGCGGTGAGCGCCTTCCGGGGTGACGTGGCCGAGGGCCAGACCGAACTGCGGCTGGAACTGCCCGTGGACGCCCACCTGCCCGAGGAGTACATCGAGAGCGAGCGCCTGCGGTTGGAGGCGTACCAGAAACTGTCGACGGCATCCGC
>JBDUEC010000121.1:0-6904 GCA_040002655.1 Rhodoglobus sp.
GTCAGCGACGTCTCCGCCACGTTGGTCGCCAGCACGACCCTGCGTCGGATGCCCGGAGTCCGGCGGTTCTCGAACACCCGGTGCTGCTCCGCGGCGCTCAGGCGGCCGTAGAGCGGCAGGACCTCGGTGCCGGGGAGGCTCCGTCCCTTGATGGCGTCCTCGGCATCCCGGATCTCGTTCTCCCCGGAGAGGAACACGAGCACGTCGCCGTCGCTCTCGCGCCCCAGCTCGTCGAGGGCGTCGTTGATGCCCTGGAGGTAGTCGCGATCGTCGCTCGGGTCGCCGTCCTCATCCTCTGCCGCCTCAGCGACCAAGGGCCGGTACCGGATCTCGACCGGGTAGGTGCGACCGGAGACCTCGATGATCGGCGCATCGTTGAAGTGGCGGCTGAAGCTCTCAGGGTCGATCGTGGCGGAGGTGATGATGACCTTGAGGTCGCGGCGCCGGGGGAGAAGCTGCTTGAGGTAGCCGAGCAGGAAGTCCACGGTGAGGCTGCGTTCGTGCGCCTCGTCGATGATGATGGCGTCGTACTTCTTGAGGTCACGGTCGCGATGGATCTCGTTCAGCAGGATGCCGTCGGTCATGAGCTTGATCCGCGTGTTCTTGCCGACCCGGTCGGTGAAGCGCACCTGGTAGCCGACGAGTTGGCCCACCTCCTCGCCGAGCTCCTCCGCGATGCGCTCGGCGATCGTGCGGGCGGCGATGCGTCGTGGCTGGGTGTGTCCGATGCTCTGGTAGCCGAGTTCGAGCAACATCTTCGGGATCTGGGTGGTTTTGCCCGAACCGGTCGCGCCGGCCACGATCACGACCTGGTTGTCGCGGATGGCGGCGGAGATGTCGTCGCGCCGCTGGCTCACCGGCAGGTCGGGGGGATAGCTGATCACCCGGGGTTTTTCGGGCGCGCTCGTGCCTGCGTCCTGGGTGCTCTCGGGGGAAGACATCAGCCTTACATCCTAAGTCGCGGGCGAGCGTGTCGGCCCGTGGGCCTCGCGGCACGCCTCTCCTCTCCTGCACAGGGTGCGGCCGGCTAGACGAGCACCACCCGCGCGCACTCCCACTCAACAGGACGTTTTCCCGTTGGCGCCCGGGTGTCCTGTTGAGTGGGAGTGCGTGACGAGGGTCGGCCCTGGCGGGAGGGCGTGCCTGGCAGGAGGTCGTGCCTGGCGGGAGGTCGTGCCTCCGCTGAACAGACCCGTCGCGAAGACGTTGCGCACGGCCACGCGCAACGCCGCCCCATCCCGGCCAGAATGTGATGGATGACCGTTCTCGCCCGACTCGACCGTGTGTCCCGCCACTACGGCGCGCTGACGGCGGTGGATGACGTGAGCCTGGAGATCCGCGCCGGCGAGATGCTCGGCCTTCTGGGGCCGAATGGTGCGGGCAAGACCACGGTGATCTCCCTGCTGCAGGGGTTACGCAGGCCATCGAGCGGAACGGTCGAGCTGTTCGGCGGCGACCCGAGGGATGCCGTCACCCGCCAGCACCTCGGAAGCACGCCGCAGGAGAGCGCCTTGCCCGCGGCACTCACCGCGCGCGAGGTGATCGACTTCGTCGGCGGCCACTTCGCCGAGCGGTTGACGAGTGCCGAGCTCGCCGCGGAGTTCGGCCTTGAGGACCTGCTGAAGCGGCAGACCGGCGCGCTCTCGGGCGGCCAGAAGCGCCGGTTGAGCGTCGCGCTGGCCTTCGTCGGGCGACCCCGGCTCGTGCTGCTCGATGAGCCGAGCACGGGTCTCGACGTCGATGCCAGGCGCGCGCTCTGGGATGCCGTGCGCCGGCAGCACGCGAACGGTGCGACCGTGGTGGTCACCAGTCACTACCTCGAGGAGGTGGAGGCGCTCGCCGATCGCGTGGTCGTGCTGCGGGCGGGGCGTGTGATCGCGGACGATGCGCTCGGGAACGTGATCGCGCGCGTGGGCCTCAGCTGGGTGCGCTTCGAGAGCGGCGAGGCGGTGTCCAGTCTGCGGGGCGCAGTGCGCCACGAGGTGGACGGGCGACGGCACTCCTTCGCGGTGCGCGACTCGGACGCCTTCGTCGCCGAGCTCGTGCGCAGCGGCATCCACTTCGAGGGTCTGAGCGTGCGCGGCGCGACCCTGGAGGAAGCGTTCCTGAATCTCACGGACGAGGGTGGCGCATGAGAATTGCGTTGCTGCACGCCAGGTACACCCTTATCGAGACGGCGCGGGTGCCGATCGCCGTGATGGGCGCCGTGGTGTTCCCGGCGCTCACGCTGCTGTTCTTCGTGCTGCCGCAGCGAGCCATTGCCGAGGATTCCGGCGCAGCGACCAGGGCGGTCGCCTCACTCGCGGTGTTCGCCGTGCTGAACAACGCGCTGTTCAGCTTCGCACTGAGCATCGCGCAAGACCGGGAGCAGCCGTGGGACCCGTACCTGCGAACCCTGCCGGTGCGTGCGGCGTCGCGCGTCTTCGGCCACGTGCTCGCGAGCGCCGTGCTTGGCGTCGCCGCCGTGATCCCGGTCGTCGTGCTCGGCGCGCTCCTCACCGCGGCGCGGGCTACACCGCTCGGCCTCGTGGGCGCGGCTGCCGCGCTCGTGGTAGCAGGCATCCCGTTCGCGCTCGCCGGAATTTGCATTGGCTACGCGATGACCTCCAGGGGCGCCAGCGCCATCGTGCAGGTGGTGATGTTCGGGCTGGCTTTCGGGGGCGGACTGTTCTTCCAACCAACCACCTTCGCTCCGTGGCTTGACGCCGTGTCGCGCGTGCTGCCATCCCGGCAGGCCCGCGACCTCGTGGTGTTCGCGGTGCAGGGCGGAACGCTGGATCTGTGGACCTGGATCGGAATCGTGGCGTGGTCCGCGGCGCTCCTGGCGCTCGCGCTCGTGCTGTACCGGCGGGATGAGGGACGCAGGTTTCGCTGATTCCGGCAACAATGGGGAGGTACCCCGACCATCAATCGCTCGGACCAGGATTATGACAGACCCCGCCACTGGCACCACGCCCGCCCACCGCAGCCCGATCCCCGCGGAGATCGCGCGATCGTGGCTTCTCGTCTCGGCCACACGGCCGGAGAGCTTCGACGTGGCGCACTCCTCCCGCGCCGACCAGATCGTGCTCGACATCGAGGACGCGGTCGACCCTGCGCTCAAACCGAAGGCCCGAGACGACGTCACGAGTTGGCTCGGGCATGCCGGAACCGGCTGGGTGCGGATCAACGACCGCACCACCGACTACTGGTCCGATGACGTGGATGCCCTCAAGGGCGCGAGGGGGCTCGCCGGGGTCATGCTCGCCAAGACCGAGTCCGCCGCGCACGTGACGGAGACCTTCGACCGGCTGGGTGGCACCATTCCCGTGCTGGCTCTCATTGAATCCGCTCTCGGCATCGAGGAGGCTGTGGCGATTGCACGGGCGCGGGGTGCCTTCCGTCTCGCGTTCGGCAGTGGTGACTATCGTCGGGACACCGGCACGAGTTCGGACGACATCGCGATGCTGTACCCGCGGTCGCGCCTCGTCGTGGCGAGCCGCATCGGCGACCTGCCCGGCCCGATCGACGGCCCGACGGTGAGCAGCAGCCACCCGGTGCTGCGCGAGCAATCCGGGGTGGCCGTGGCGCTCGGTCTCACGGGCAAGCTCTGCCTCGACGTCGAACAGCTGCCCGTGATCAACGAGGTCATCAGCCCGACCCAGTCCGACGTCACCTGGGCACGCGCGTTCCTCGCCGACTTCGAGGCTGGCGGGCGCGTGGTGCGGGACGGCAGCGACCTGCCCCGCCTCGGCCGTGCGCAGAAGATCGACAAGCTCGCGCGCGCGTTCGGAGTGCTCCCCATCTGATTGTGCATACACAGACTGCCAATCTCGCGCGATTTGCCGGAGAGGTAGTAGCCTGTGTATACACAACGAGGAGGGCTGGATGCGCGCGAGCGAACAGGCATACCTCACCCTGCGCGAGGACATCATCGATTGGCGCCTCGCACCGGGAACCGTGCTGGCCGAGGTGGAGCAGTCGGAGCGCCTCGGAATATCCCGCACCCCGCTGCGTGAAGCACTGAGCCGCCTGGCGGCAGACGGACTCGTGGCACCCCAGGGCGGCCGCGGACTCGTGGTCACCACCGTCTCCGTTCGCAACGTCGCACAACTGTTCGAACTGCGGCAGGCACTCGAGCAGCAGGTCGCGCGGCTCGCCGCCATCGGCCCCGACACCGCGGTGTTCGAGGGACTGCGCCAGGAGTTCCTGAGCGCGCCTGCCCTGCTCGACGGCCCCGATCGGTCTGCGTACTACGACCTCGTCTCGCGCTTCGATGCGGCGATGGACGAGGCCGCGGCAAACCCCTACCTCGTGGGTGCGCTGCGCACACTGCGTCCGCATCTGGTGCGACTGCGCCGCATCTCGCAGGACGACCCTGAACGCCTGCGAGCGGCGGCGCGGGAGCACCTGCTGGTCGTGGAGGCCGTCGCCGCGGGGGACTCCGAGCTCGCGGCATCCGCTACCCACGTCCACCTGCACCAGAGCCTGCAGAGCATTCTCGCCTCGACCGAAAGTGCCTCTAACACGCAACTCAGCGCCAACAATGAAAGAGAAGTCGCATGAAGCAGCACACCGTTCGCGTCCACCGCAGCGACGAGAACCTCGCCCGCTCCGGCCAGCTCGCCTGGAAGATCGCCGAGGTGGCGACCGACCCGGTGGCGGTGACGGATGCCGCGACCGACATGGTCATCAACCGCGTGATCGACAACGCCGCGGTGGCAACAGCATCCCTCACCCGCGCGCCGGTGATCGCCGCGCGGGCCCAGGCCGAGGCGCACCCCGTGTCGCGCAACGGAAGTGGCAGCGCGGTCTTCGGCAGCGACCTCCCGACCAGCCCGGAGTGGGCAGCGTGGGCCAACGGGGTCGCCGTGCGCGAGCTCGACTACCACGACACGTTCCTGGCTGCCGAGTACTCGCACCCCGGCGACAACATCCCGCCGATCCTCGCGGTCGCCCAGCACCTCGGGCGCAGCGGCGCCGAACTCGTGCGGGGCATCGTCACCGGCTACGAGATCCAGGTGGACCTGGTGAAGGCGATCAGCCTGCACGCCCACAAGATCGATCACGTGGCGCACCTCGGCCCGAGCGCGGCGGCCGGCATCGGCACGTTGCTCGGCCTCGACACCGAGACCGTGTTCCAGGCCATCGGCCAGGCGCTGCACACCACCACCGCGACCCGGCAGTCGCGCAAGGGCGAGATCTCCACCTGGAAGGCCTACGCCCCGGCGTTCGCGGGCAAGATGGCGGTCGAAGCAGCAGACCGGGCGATGCGCGGCCAGACCAGCCCCACCCCCATCTACGAGGGGGAGGACGGCGTGATCGCCTGGCTCCTCGACGGACCAACGGCCTCCTACGAGGTTCCGCTGCCGGAGCGGGGGGAGGCGAAGGCCGGCATTCTCGACACGTACACGAAGGAGCATTCGGCCGAGTATCAGGCCCAGGCCTGGATCGACCTGGCGCGCAAGCTCAAGCTCGAGCATCCGGAACTCACTGCCGACACCATCGTGAAGGCCGTGCTGCACACCAGCCATCACACCCACTACGTGATCGGCTCCGGGGCGAACGACCCACAGAAGTACGACCCGACCGCGAGCCGCGAGACTCTCGACCACTCGATCCCCTACATCTTCACCGTCGCACTGCAGGACGGCGAGTGGCACCACGAGCGCAGCTACGCGCCCAAGCGAGCCGGTCGGCCAGACACGGTGGCGCTCTGGCAGAAGGTCACAACCGTGGAGGATGCGGAGTGGACGCGTCGCTACCACTCCAACGACATCACGGAGAAGGCGTTCGGCGGGCGGGTGGAGATCGAACTCACCGACGGCTCGCGCATCGTCGACGAGATCGCGGTCGCAGACGCGCATCCGCTCGGAGCTCGCCCGTTCGCCCGCGCGCAGTACGTGCAGAAGTTCCGCACCCTGGCCGACGGTGTTCTTGCCTCCGACGAGATCGAGCGCTTCCTGGATGTCGCCCAGCGCCTGCCCGAACTGACGGCGAGCGAACTCGCCGGCCTGACCGTGCGCGGGGACTTCCCCGCGATCACTCCGAAGGGGATCTTCTAAATGCTGTACTCCCAGGTCTCGCCGGCCGACAAGCGCCGGCTGTTCCGCGAGCGGCTCGCCAGCGGCGAACTGCTCGAACTGCCCGGCGCGTTCAACCCTCTGTCGGCCAAGCTCATCCAGGACAAGGGCTTTGACGGGGTCTACATCTCCGGCGCGGTGATCAGCGCGGACCTCGGGTTGCCGGACATCGGGCTCACCACGCTCACCGAGGTCGCCACCCGCGCCCAGCAGATCTCCCGGATGACCGACCTGCCCTCCCTCGTCGATGCGGACACCGGATTCGGCGAGCCGATGAACGTGGCCCGCACCGTGCAGACCCTCGAGGATGCCGGCGTCGCCGGGTTGCACATCGAGGACCAGGTCAACCCCAAGCGCTGCGGCCACCTCGACGGCAAGGCCGTGGTGGACTCCGACACGGCGATCAAGCGCATTCGCGCGGCAGCGGATGCCCGGCGCGACCCGAACCTGCTGATTATGGCGCGCACCGACATCCGCGCGATCGACGGCCTGCAGGTCGCGATCGACCGGGCCAAGGCACTCGTGGACGCCGGCGCTGACGCGATCTTCCCGGAGGCGATGGCCGACCTCTCCGAGTTCGAGGCCATGCGCAAGGCAATCGACGTTCCGCTACTGGCCAACATGACCGAGTTCGGCAAGAGCGAGCTGTTCACGAAACAGCAACTGGCCGACGTGGGCATGAACATCGTGATTTACCCGGTGAGCCTGCTTAGACTCGCGATGGGGGCCGCAGAACGTGGCCTTGACTCCCTGCGGGAGACCGGTTCGCTTGCGACATCCGTGGGGCAGATGCAGACGCGGTCGCGACTGTACGAACTGCTGGACTATGAGGCGTACAACAC
>JBDUEC010000122.1:0-6901 GCA_040002655.1 Rhodoglobus sp.
AGCGAGGGGTTAAAGCGAAAGGCCCCCGATTCTCTTGCGAGCTCCGAGGGTCTTTCTAGTACCTTTGAGTTTGACCTCTCCGGTAAAGAAGAATTTACTCCGATTCGCTAACGAATCAACCCGTAAAGTCTCGCTAGAGAGTTGAAACTCTGAGAATCCGCGGGGGGCGCGCGTGTCAAGTGGTAGACCGTACTTTCTGTCCGATAGTTTTGCCCGTTAGTCTGTTGCAGTGGTAGACAACAACTTCGGTGTGCCGGCGGGCTGGTATCCAGACCCCCTCGGCCTCCCACAGCTGCGCTGGTGGGATGCGCAAGCGTGGACCGAACACACGTCGGAGGCTCGAGCCCCCATCGTGATCCAGCCGACCGCACCCACGCGCTACGCCGACGAGGAGTTCCCCTCCCGTCGCGAACAGCGCGAGCGTGAGCGCCGCGAGAGCGCCGTCATCCAGGAAGAACTGGAGCCAGAGACCGACGAGGTTCACGAAGAGTTGAGCGCACAGCCGCTGCTCGCGATGACGCTGAAGGAACTCGAGGCGCCGCTCGCCGAGAGCGTCGAAGAGGCAACCCCCGGTCCGCGTCGTGCGACCTTCCACGCCAACGCGCAGCCGAGCGAGTCCACCCTCTCCGCCCTTGCCGAAGACGTTGAGCCCACCGCAGCCCGCAAGTCGACTCTCACGGCCTACACCTTCGCGGTGTGGGTGATCGCGCTCATGCCGGTGTTGCAACTGGTGGCGAGCATCCTGCTCATCACTGTGTTCGGCCTAGGCCACAACCTGCCACTCATGATCCTGGTCTGGGTGGGTCCATACTTCGTCGTGCTGGGCCTTGCCGCCTACGACCGTCTGGTGCTCACGGCCGCGGGGCACAAGCATCCGGCCAGCGCGTTCTGGGCGTTCGCGACCGCGCCCGGCTACCTGATCGCTCGCGCCATCAGCACCTTCCGCGAGGCGGGCAAAGGCTTCGCCCCGATCGCGATCTGGACGGGCCTTTCCGTCGCTGCGCTCGCCTCGGTGCTCGCCCTGCCTGGGCTCGTCATCTCGCTGGCGCCCGACGCGTTCACGCACGAGGTGGAGAGCTCCGTGCGAGCGGATGCCTCGGCTCTCGGCGCCGATCTCACCGTGTCGTGCCCCGCGCCGCCGCTCCTCATCGGTGAGGCGTTCACCTGCCTGGCGACCAAGCCCAGCGGAGACTCGGATTCCATCTCAGTGGTGCTTGAGCGCCAGAACGGCTGGATCAACTGGCGCGTGCAGGACTGGGGCATCTGGGACATCACCGCCCCGTAATTCCCTGCTGCGGTTTTAGACGCGGGGGTGTGGAATGGGTGCATGCCAGAGAAGCAGCCCACGGAACCGCACATCGAGTGGAATGACCCGGCCGAGGAGGCCGACACGGATGCCACGCCCGAGCAGATCGACGACGATCGGCTGAACAAGCACGACTAGCCGTTACATCCCCGGATGACCCGTGCAATCCGCGGTCATCGGGGTCGTCGCGCCCTCGTTGTACTGGGAGTCAGTCTTGACCAGCTTTCCGCCGAAGGCGAGCACGCAAGCCAGCGCGCCCCCGGACGAACTGGTCGCCGTGAACGTCCACGGTGCCTGGTTGCTGGTGTCATTGCACGGATAGCCGACTCTGGTGACCATCGGACCGTAGACGGTCTCAGTGATGACAGGCGCGTCAGCCCGGTTGAAGGCGGTGTAGCTGAGGGTGATCGGCGTGGTTGAGTCGTCTGAGAAGACCGTGTACACGGCGGCCGTGCCACCGCTGTCACTGTCGGCGGCAGTGCAGTCCCCGGCGGTGGGCGTTGCCGTGGGTGGCGCCTCGGTCGGTGCAGGGGTTGGCGTGGCGATCGAACTCTCGCTCGGTGTCGGCGCCGCCGTGGTGGCTGGCGTGGGAGCGCATCCTGCGAGCACCAACGCGCTCGCTGCCAGCAGGAGCATCGGCAGTCGCTTGGTCGTCATGGCACCCAATGTAGCCCTCTAGAAGGCCGGAATGTCGACCTTTTCCGCCGTTGCACCGGCGAACGCGAGACGCACAGCTTCCCGCAGGTGAGCAGCTTCGGAGTCGATCACCGTGGAGAACCCGAGGCGCTTCGCTTCGGCCAGCCGCTGTTTCGCCATCGACGCGGGGCGGATCTCCCCGGCGAGGCTGATCTCGCCGACGGCCGCCAGGGTCACAGGAAGAGCCTGGTCCTTGAACGCGCTCGTGATCGCGAGTGCGATGGCGAGATCGGCGCCGGGCTCCGTGACGCGGATGCCACCCACCGTCGACACGTACACGTCGCAGCCGGAGAGGGCGAGGTTCGATCGCCGCTCCAGCACGGCCAGCAGCATCGCCACGCGTGAGGAGTCCACGCCGTTGACCACGCGCCGCGGCTGCGGAGCCTGGGTCTTCACGATGAGCGCCTGCACTTCGACGGGCAGCGAGCGGCGGCCCTCGACCGCGATGGTGACGCAGGTGCCGCTCACGGCTGTGCGCGCGCGGGAGAGGAACAGCCCGCTCGGATCGGCGACCTCGGCGATGCCATCGCCGGTCATCTCGAAGCAGCCCACCTCGTCGGTGGGTCCGAACCGGTTCTTGTGCGAGCGCACGAAGCGCAGCGCGGTCTGGCGGTCGCCCTCGAACTGCAGCACGACATCCACGAGGTGTTCGAGCAGGCGGGGGCCCGCGATCGAGCCGTCTTTCGTGACGTGACCGACCAGCAGCACGGGCAGGTTGCGGTCCTTGCTGACGCGAATCAAAGTGGATGCCACCTCGCGCACCTGGCTCGGCCCGCCGGCCAGGCCATCCGTCAGCGATGACGACACGGTCTGCACCGAGTCCACGATCACGAGCTGCGGCTTCACCTGGTCGATCTGGCCGAGGATCGTGGCGAGGTCGGTCTCGGCGGCGAGGAACAGGGTGGGCTGCAGCGCGTTGGTGCGCTCGGCGCGCAGCCGCACCTGGCTCACCGACTCCTCCGCGCTCACATAGAGCACGCGCTGGCCGGATGCCGCGGCGCGCGACGCGACCTCGAGCAGCAGCGTCGACTTGCCGACGCCGGGCTCGCCGCTGAGCAGGATTGCGGCGCCGGGCACAACGCCCCCGCCGAGGACCCGGTCGAACTCCGCGATGCCGCTCGGCCAGTGCGCGACGGACTCTGCGCCGACCTCGGTGATCGGTCGCGCGGCGCGCGCCTCGCTGATGGTGATCGGGGTGACTGCGCGCAGGATTCCGGTCTGTTCCGTGGCGTCGACGACCGTGCCCCACTCCTGGCACTCGCCGCAGCGACCCACCCACTTGATGCTGGTCCAGCCGCACTCGGTGCAGCGGAAGTTGGTGGTGACGCGGGCCATGCGCCCAGCTTAAGCGCGGCAGGCGACACTACTCGGAAGACGCGGCTGCGGTTACGCTCGGTGCAGCAGTGAAGGAGGAGACATGGCGGAGCAGCCCGATTTCGACCCGCGGTTCGACCCGGCCTTCCAGCGCGGGTTCGACGCGCCGTCGCCTTCTCAGGAAGAGCCGTTGCCGGTCGACGACCCGGCCAGCCTGCGCAGCAACCCCTGGGTCTGGGCGCTCTGGATCGTCGCGGTGGTCTTCACCGTCGGCGCAATCGCCGCAGAGACGTACGTCACAGGCGGCTCGCTCGTTCCGGTGAGCAGCGTCGGCACCCCCACGAGCGTCTACGTCATGCCGCTCGTGCTCGTGAGCCTCGCACCCTGGTTCCTCGGCGCCGGGCTCGCCGCGTTCATCGGGGTGCTGCTGCTCTCCGCCGTACGCTGGCGTCCGCGGGGTTGACGGATGCGCCCGCCCACCGTTCTCCTCGCGATTGCCATCGCCACCATCGCCGCCGGGGCGCTGCTCCTCGGGTCGTCGATCGCGCACTACCTGGACGGCGGGCGCGCGCCCAGCAGCACGAGCGGCATCCGGGTTTTCAAGGTGGGCGACGAGCTGATCGCGTACCCGCCGTACGTGATCGGGTGGGAGCCGCTGGTGATCGGCATCGGCCTGGCGCTGCTGGTGGCGGCGCTCCTGGTGAAGGCGGCCCTTCGCCGCTAGGTGTCCGCCAGGCGGTACGGTACATCTGGAAACCACGGGAGGTGACGCAGAGTGCCGAAGGCAGAGGATCCGGGGCGCCGCAAGGCGCCGACTCTCTACGACGTTGCCCGGCTGGCAGGCGTCTCGCACCAGACAGTGTCGCAAGTCGTCAAATCGGGGCCGAACGTGAAGCCCGATACGCGTCATCGGGTCGAGGCGGCAATCGCGGAACTGAACTACACGCCGAACATGGCCGCCCGCACCCTGGCCACGGCAAAGTCCCATCGAATCGGCGTTCTCTTCTTCGATCGCTACGACGACGTCGGGCCGACCCGTACTATGCAGGCGGCCGTGGACCACGCGCGGGATGCCGGATTCGTCGTTGACATTGTCGGATTCGATCCGCGCATCCCGACTCGTATTGACAGTGCTGTCGAACTCGTGCTCCAGGCCGGGGTGGCGGGTATCCTCGTGTTCACGCCCACCGCCGAGGTCATCGATGCCGTTCGGCAGCACGACATGCCCGTGCCAGTCGTGATCGATTCGATCGCAGCCTCCGCCAGCGTCGAGCCTCGCATGGGCATGCGGATCGCCACCGAGTACCTGGCCGACCTGGGGCACCGCCGCTTCTTCCACGTTTCCGGGCCACTATCGTGGATTCCGGCGCAGCAGCGGGCGGCCCAGTTCCACGCCGTCGTTGACGAGCGAAAACTGGTTTCGGTCGCGGAGTTCGAGGGCGATTGGAGTTCGCGGTCCGGTTACGAAGCGGGACTGCAGATGCCACTGGACCAGGGCATCACGGCGGTCGTCGTGGCCAACGACCAGATGGCACTTGGCGTACTCAAGGCCCTGAAACAACGCCACCAACGCGTCCCGCATGACATCAGCGTGATCGGGTTCGACGACATCGCCGAGGCAGGCTACTTCGAGCCGGCGCTGACCACGATCTCGAACGATTTCGAAGGCCAGGGGCGGATGGCGATGGATGCGCTGCTCTCCTCGATCGATCCCCGCAGGCCACGGGAGGTCGAGTCGAGTCGCGACCCGGTGTTGATCGTGCGCGAATCGACGAGCGCTCCGGCATGAGTTCCAGAGGTGCCAATCACTTTTTCGCCAACTTCTTTCTTAGCGCTCAGAAAATCTGCTAACGTCTCTCCAAATAGTTCTTAGCGCTCAGAAGTTTTGAGCGCCATTCGACAATGGAGTCCACCAGACGTGACCGTCAACGCACCGTACTCGCCCGATTTCTCGGGGGTCCTTTTCGGAGCCGCGTATTACGCGGAGTACCAGCCAATCGACCGCATGGACGAGGATCTCGACCTGATGGCGGCGGCCGGGTTCACGGTCATCCGGGTGGGGGAGTCGGTGTGGTCGACGTGGGAGCCACGCGACGGCGAGTTCGATCTCGAGTGGCTGCTGCCCGTGCTCGATGGAGCCCACGCACGCGGGATCGGCGTGATCCTCGGAACGCCGACCTACGCCATCCCGCCGTGGCTGCAGGTGAAGCATCCCGAGCTGTCCGGACAACGCGCCACCGGTGTGCCGACGCCATGGGGCTCGCGGCAGGAGGTCGACTACTCGCAGCCGCTGTTTCTCACCTACGCCGAGCGCATCATCCGTGCCGTCGTGTCGCGCTACGCCAGCCATCCAGCGGTCATCGGATTCCAGGTCGACAACGAGCCCGGGCTGATGGCCTTCCACAATCCCCTGGCTTTCGGTGAGTTCGTCGAGCGCCTGAAGCGCCAGTACGGCGATGTCGAGACGCTCAACCGCGAGTGGGGCCTCACCTACTGGTCCCATCGAATCGCGGAGTGGACCGAACTCTGGGTGCCGGATGGCAACCAACAGCCGCAGTACGACCTCGCGTGGCGTCGCTACCAGGCTGACCTCACGACCGAGTTCATCGCGTGGCAGGCATCCATCGTGCGGGAGTACTCGAGCGCAGGGCAGTTCGTGACGACCTGCATGCAGTATCCCCGGCCGTCCCAGCACGACGTGGAGCTCGCGGCCGTGCTCGACGTGACCGCTGCGAACCCGTACTACGGCATGCAGGACCACCTCGCGTTCGAGAAGGACCTGCCGCCCATCACCCACTGGTCGACGACCGGCGTCTGGGGCCTGATGCGCCAGGCCGACCGGGCGTGGGCTTCGAAGCAGCAGCGATACCTCGTCACCGAAACAAATGCGCAGTCGATTTCCGGCGCCGAGCAGAACTACCCCGGCTATCCAGGACAGTTGCGCCTGGCCGCGCTCGCCCTGATCTCCCGCGGCGCGGCGATGGTCGAGTACTGGCAGTGGCAGACCCTGAACTATGGCACCGAGACCTACTGGGGCGGGGTGCTGCCGCACAGCCAGCGGCCCGGTCGTGTGTATCACGAGGTCGCCGAGATCGGAGCCTTGCTGAAAGAACTCGGCGGCGCCCTCGACGGCTTCGTTCCGGATGCCGACATCACCATGGTGTACTCGAACGAGAGCAAGTGGGCATTCGAGTTCACGCCGCCCCTCCACACGGCCGCCGGCCTGCCGGAACGGACCGCGTATTCCACCATTTTCGACGCCTTCCACCGGGGCGTGATTGAGGGCGGTGCGCAGGCGCGCATCGTGCATACCAGCCAGTTCGGTGCCGACCCGGCCGCGTTCGCGGTGCAGCATCCCGTGCTGGTTGTCCCCGCCCTGTACGTCGTCACGGATGACGAGCTCACCTTCCTTCGCGACTACGCGACCGAGGGCGGGCACCTGGTGGTCGGCATCCGCACGGCGTACGCAGACGAGGAGGCCCGCGCGCGGGTGGCCGTTGCGCCGCCGGAGCTCGCCGAACCCGCCGGGGTCTGGTACGAGGAGTACTCCAACCTCGACACTCCTGTCGTGGTCACGGGCACCCC
>JBDUEC010000123.1:0-6891 GCA_040002655.1 Rhodoglobus sp.
CGGGCGAGATCATCGTTCGCCAGCGCGGCACCCACTTCCACCCCGGCGCCAACGTGGGCCGTGGCGGCGACGACACGCTGTTCGCCCTTGCGGCCGGCGCCGTCGAGTTCGGCCAGAAGGGTGGCCGCAAGGTCATCAACATCGTCGCAACCGACTAACAACTTTTGTAGTACCCCAAGAGCGAGCTCTGTGCTCGCTCTTGGCTTTTAAGCAGGCAGGAGGCAGACCATGGCATCGTTCGTGGACCAGGTCACCCTGCACCTTCGCGCGGGGCACGGCGGAAACGGGTGCGTCTCGGTGCGCCGCGAGAAGTTCAAGCCGCTCGCGGGGCCGGATGGCGGCAACGGCGGCGACGGCGGCGACATCGTTCTGGTGAGCGATCCGGGCACAACGACTCTGCTCGGAGTGCAGCGCGCCCCGCACCGCAACTCCGACCACGGCCAGCCCGGCATGGGTGACAACCGCAATGGGGTCTCCGGCGAGGAGCTGGTCATCGCCGTTCCCGTCGGCACCGTCGTCAAGTCGGCAGACGGTGTGGAGCTGCTCGACTTCACCGAGCCCGGTATGCGCTACGTCGTCGCCCCCGGTGGCCAAGGCGGTCTCGGCAACGCGGCCCTCGCGTCCACCAAGCGCAAGGCGCCCGGCTTCGCCCTGCTCGGCACCCCGGGTTGGGAAGGTGACGTCAAGCTCGAGCTCAAGGTCGTCGCCGACGTCGCGTTCGTCGGCTACCCCTCTGCGGGCAAGTCGAGCCTCGTCGCAGCCATGTCGGCCGCGAAGCCCAAGATCGCGGACTACCCCTTCACGACCCTGCACCCCAACCTCGGCGTGGTCGAGTCGGGCGAAGTGCGCTACACGGTGGCGGATGTCCCCGGCCTGATCGAGGGAGCCAGCGAGGGCAAGGGCCTCGGCCTCGAGTTCCTGCGCCACGTGGAGCGTTGCACCGCGCTGCTCCACGTACTGGACTGCGGCACCCTCGACCCCGGTCGCGACCCGCTCACCGACCTCGACGTGATCCTCGCCGAACTTGCGGCCTACCCCGTTCCGGAGGGCCAGCTGCCGCTGCTCGAGCGCCCGCAGCTCATCGCCCTCAACAAGGTCGACATCCCCGAGGGCCGCGAGCTGGCCGACTTCGTCACGCCAGACCTCGAGGCCCGCGGCTACCGCGTGTTCGAGGTGTCTGCGGTGTCCCGCGCGGGGCTGCGCGAACTGTCGTTCGCCCTGGCTGAGCTGGTCGAGGCCGACCGCGCAGTGAAGGCACTCGAACCGGTGAAGCAGCGCATCGTCATCCGCCCGCGTGCCGTCAACGAGGTGGACTACAAGGTTCTCGTCGAGGGTGGCTCATTCGGTGACACCTACCGCATCGTTGGTGCGAAGCCCGAGCGCTGGGTCTACCAGACCGACTTCAACAACGAGGAGGCCGTGGGCTTCCTGGCCGACCGCCTCGCCAAGCTCGGCGTCGAGGACGAGCTGTTCACCGCGGGCGCCGTCGCCGGCTCCACCGTGATGATCGGCACCCATATCTTCGACTGGGAACCGACCCTCACCTCGACCGCAGAGCTGATCACCAGCCCGCGCGGCACGGATGCCCGCCTCGACGACAACCAGCGCGACACCAACCGCAAGCGCCGCCAGACCTACCTCGAGCGCATGGACGCCAAGACCGAGGCCCGCGCCGAACTCGAGCGCGAGCGGGCGGCCGGCATCTGGGTCGACGACGACGGGTTCGCGATCTCCAGCGAAGCGGAGTCGGGAGACCGTGACTAGTCGAGTGGCTTCGCGCGCCGGCATCCCCAGCGCGCGGCGGATCGTGGTGAAGGTGGGCTCGTCGTCCATCAGCGGCAAGAACGTCGGGCAGATCGAGATGCTGGTGGACGCGCTCGCGGCCGCCCATGGACGCGGCTCCGAGGTGATCCTGGTGTCGTCCGGAGCTATCGCGACCGGCATCCCGTACCTCAAGCTCGACGGTCGCCCGGATGACCTCGCGACCCAGCAGGCCGCCGCAGCAGTGGGCCAGAACGTGTTGATCTACCGCTACCAGGACAGCCTCGACCGCTACACGATCGTGGCCGGGCAGGTGCTGCTCACGGCCGGGGACCTCGAGAACCCGACCCACCGGGGCAACGCCCAGCGCGCGATGGAGCGTCTGCTCGACCTGCGCATCCTGCCGATCGTCAACGAGAACGACACGGTGGCCACCCACGAGATCCGCTTCGGAGACAACGACCGGCTCGCCGCACTCGTGTCGCAGCTGGTGCACGCCGACGTGCTCGTGCTGCTCTCCGACGTAGACGCGCTCTACACCCGCCCCCCGCAGGAGCCCGGCGCCCGCAAGATCACGGATGTCGCCTTCGACGACGATCTCAGCGGAATCGAGTTCGGTGACATCGGGGCGGCCGGGGTCGGCACCGGTGGCGCTGGCACCAAGGTGGCGGCGGCCAAGCTCGCCGCTGCGTCGGGAACGCCCGTGCTGCTCGCCGAGACGAGCGCGGTGGCCGAGGCTCTCGCCGGCAACGATATCGGCACCTGGTTCGAGGCTGCCGAGCCCGTCGAATAGTGCCGTAACGCTCCGTCGGGCCGCGCTAAAATCAGGCATGCCCGAGACCGCGACCGCCACGTCCATCCTGGATAAGTTCGCCGCCGCGCGCGACGCATCCCGGGAGCTCGCGAGGGCGACCGCTGAACGCAAGAACACCGCACTGCGCGCGATCGCGGATGCCCTGCTGCAGAACCAGACCCGCATCCTCCCCGCGAACGACCTCGACCTCGCCAACGGCAGGGAGAACGGCCTCACCGACGGGGTGCTGGACCGCCTGAGGCTCGACGAGAAGCGCCTCGCCGCGCTGTGCCGCGCCGTGCTGGAGATCGTGGACCTCACGGACCCTGTTGGCGTGACCGTGCGTGGTTCGGTGCTGCCCAACGGGCTGAGTATCTCGCAGGTGCGGGTGCCGTTCGGGGTTGTGGGCGCAATCTACGAGGCGCGGCCGAACGTGACGGTGGACATCGCGGCGCTCGCCCTGAAGAGTGGCAACGCCGTACTGCTGCGCGGTGGCTCCGCCGCGGAGAACACCAACCGCGTACTGGTGGACGTGATCCAGTCAGCTCTCATGGCCAGTGGCCTGCCGATGAACGCAGTGCAGACGATCGACGAGTTCGGTCGCGACGGCGCCAGGGAGCTCATGCGTGCACGCGGGTACGTCGACGTGCTGATTCCCAGGGGTAGTGCCGACCTGATCAACTCCGTCGTCGCCGAATCCACCGTTCCGGTGATCGAGACCGGTGCAGGAGTGGTGCATGTTTACCTCGACGAGTCCGCCGACCTCGCGACGGCGGTCGACGTGGTCCACAACGCCAAGGTGCAGCGCCCGAGCGTCTGCAACGCACTCGAGACGCTGCTGGTGCACGCATCGGTGGCCGAGGCCCTGCTGCCTCCGGTGCTCGAACGGCTGCGGGCATCCGGAGTCACCGTGCACGCAGACGCGCGGGCGCTCGCGATCTTCCCGGATGCCGTGCCGGCCACCGAGGAGGACTGGACGACCGAGTACATGTCCCTCGACATCGCGGTGCGCGTTGTGGACGACCTGGACGAGGCGCTGGCTCACATCCGGGACTTCTCCACGCACCATACCGAGTCGATCATCACCAACGACCTGGCGCGTGCCGAGCGGTTTCTCGCCGAGGTCGACTCTGCGGTCGTTATGGTCAACGCATCCACGCGATTCACGGATGGCGGCGAGTTCGGCTTCGGTGCCGAGGTTGGCATCTCCACGCAGAAGCTCCACGCCCGCGGCCCAATGGGGCTCGCCGAACTCACCAGCACCAAGTGGATCGTGCGCGGCACCGGCCAGGTGCGCGGCTAGTATTTAGTAGGCCCCGAACGGAGATATCGCATGTCGTTGTTTGCCACAGTGCTCGCCGCAACCGAGGCGCCAGCGCCGCTCATCGCTCCTCCGCTGGTCATCGCGGGTGTCGCTCTGGCGGTGTTCATCGTTCTGGCCATCGTCACGTGGAGTTTCCGGGACGTGGCGAACCGGCACAGTCAGAAGACGGCAAAGGGTGACCACGACTCGCACGGTGCCGGTCACTAGGTCTGACTGACGATGGCAGTCGGTGCCGCCGAAGCCCGCACCCGCATCGGGGTCATGGGTGGCACATTCGACCCCATCCACAACGGGCACCTCGTCGCCGCGAGCGAGGTGCAGCAGAAGTTCAACCTCGACGAGGTGATCTTCGTGCCAACCGGTGAGCCCTGGATGAAACCCGAGGTCACCGAGGGCGAGCACCGGTATCTCATGACGGTGATCGCCACCGCCGCCAACCCGCGCTTCACGGTGAGTCGCGTCGACATCGACCGCGATGGCCCCACCTACACCGTCGACACCCTCAAAGACATCCGAAAAGCCCGTCCGGATGCCGATCTCTTCTTCATCACCGGGGCGGATGCCGTGGCTCAGATCCTCGACTGGAAGGACGTCGACGAGGTCTGGTCGCTCGCTCATTTCGTGGCAGTTTCACGTCCAGGGCACCCGCTCACCATTAGCGGATTGCCAGAGCAAGGCGTAAGCTCGCTTGAAGTGCCTGCGCTGGCGATCTCATCGACCGATTGCCGAAGCAGGGTTAGCCGGGGATTTCCCGTCTGGTATTTGGTTCCCGATGGTGTAGTTCAATACATCGCCAAGCACCACTTGTATCGGAGTATTTTATGACCACCTTCCAAGACCCGAAGCCGCAGTCGCGGCGAGCGGCTCGGCAGAGTGAGCGCGGACAGAATGATCCCGAGATGGGCGCAGAGGCCCCGGTCAGCCCCAACTCGTTTGTTGCACAGGACCAGCCCACGCAGGCCCAGCCCGGCGCTCTCGCGCAGCAGCCGCCCCAGTACTATTCAGACCCATCCACGCCCAGCGACATGTGGGACACCACGGCCAGGCGCGCGGCGCAACTCCCACCCGTCGCTCCCCAGGAGCCCGCTCCGGCGTCCGGTCGCCGTTCGAGTGCGCCAGCGGGGCCACCCAGTGCACCCCCGCTGAATGGAGAGCCGCTGAACTACGCCACCCAGGCTCGCCAGCCGGTGCCGACCTTCGATGGGCCGACGTTCCGCCGCGAGCCCGCGCCGCAGCAGGCAGCGGATGTCCAACCGCCCACGCAGGCTCTGCAGCAGGCCGACCAGCCCGCCTACCGAGTCCGTGACTTCAGCCCGGAGGCTGGCCGCCGCGCCGCAAGCCCGGCGCCCACTTGGGGTTCGGAGCCGCAGGGTCCCAGCGACCTCGACTACTACACGCAGGTTGGCGGCGTCCCCACGCTCCAGGCTCCTGCAGCACCGTTCGCGGCGCCGCCGGCACAGTTCGTTCCGGTGCAGGCCGCTCCCGTACAGGCCGCTCCCGTGGCCCCGCCCTCAGCGCCCGCCGGGGAGAGCACTGAGGCGGGCACTGAGGAGAGCGCTGAGCACACGCTCTCCCGCCGCGAACTTCGGGCGATCCAGGAGCGCGAGCACCCAACGGCAATCCCTGAGCTGCAGGAACCGCAGGGCATCGAGCTCTTCGACACGCTTCTGCACTCCGGTCCCATCGAGTTGCCGCTGCTGGCCCCGCCGCCGCAGCCGACCCCTAGCCTCTCCAGCGCAATGGCGGAGTTTGACGCCCTCACCAGCGGATCCCAACTGGTTGAGCCGGCGCCCTGGAATCCTGCTCCCGCCCAGCCAAGCACCTGGGCTCCCGCGCCAGTGGAGCAGGCAGCGCCCGTCGCCGCCGCGCCAGTCTCGGCGCCCCTTCCTGCTACACCGCAGGCCATCGAGCCCGCTGCACCACAGGCAGGCTGGCCGAGCGCGGCCACCGGAGCTGCAGTGCAGGCGCCACCGCTCGCACAGCCCGCCCAGTCGGGCGTCTGGTCGCCGCCTGTTGGTCACTGGTCCACTCAGGCCAATCTTGACGACGAGACCCAGCCATACGAGTCCACGATCAATCGCACGATCGGTAGTGGAACGGCCACGACAAACGCTCTTGTACTGCCGTCCATTCCGGAGCAGGGCATCACCGGTGCCCTCACCAGCACGGGTGAGGTGATGCTGACCGGCTCGATCGACCTGCCGCGCAGTCTCGCGTCGACGGGCACATCCGCTCACATTGACGACGACGGCCTCGACCGGCTGTTCGACGCCAACGACCACGAGATCTCCTCGACAGACTCAGCGCCGGTTCGCGCGGTTCGGGCCGTCAGCACGCACAACAGCAACGGGCACGGCGTCACCCACACGCAGAAGCCGAAGGGCACCCGCATGCTCACGGTGCTCATCGTCTCCGCCGTCGCAATGGCGGTCGTGGCGGTTGGCCTGCTCGTCGTGGCCTTCGCCACCGGCGTCTTCTAAGCTGTGATCTTCACCCCACGACAAAGGACCACGTGACTGCAACCGAGCGCGCCCGCGCCCTCCTGAAGGTGGCTGCCGCCGCCGCCGATTCCAAGCAGGGCGAAGACCTCGTTGCTCTTGACGTGTCTGGGCCGCTGCCGCTGACCGACGTCTTCCTGCTCGTCACCGGTCGCAACGAGCGCAACGTGCAGGCGATCGCCGGCGAGGTCGAAGACAAGATGATCGAGGCCGGCGCCAAGCCGTTGCGCCGTGAGGGCCGCGCCGAGGGTCGCTGGATCCTGCTCGATTTTGGCGATGTCGTCGTACATGTCTTCCACGAGGAAGACCGCATGTACTACTCGCTCGAGCGGCTCTGGAAAGACTGCCCGGCGATTCCGCTCGAACTCTCGGTGTCGCACTCCGCCGACTGACGAGGGCGTTCGGCGACCGGCCGATCTGTAGTAATCTGTAGAAGTTGTTTTCCGCTCGCGGTAGACGGCATGGGTCCATGGCGCAGCCCGGTAGCGCACCTGCATGGCATGCAGGGGGTCAGG
>JBDUEC010000124.1:0-6647 GCA_040002655.1 Rhodoglobus sp.
CGTCTACCGCGCCCATTCACTCGACAAAGACGAGGTCATCGCGCGCATCCTGCAGGCCGAAGGGCGCGGCAAGACCGTGATCTTCACCCGCACGAAGCGCGCAGCAGCCAAGCTCGTCGAGGAGCTCAACGACCGCGGCTTCAATGCTGCGGCCGTGCACGGCGACCTCAACCAGGAGCAGCGCGAGCGCGCCATGGCGGCGTTCAAGGCCGGCAAGAAGGACATCCTGATCGCAACGGATGTCGCGGCCCGCGGCATCGACGTGAACGACGTGACCCACGTGATCAACCACACCATCCCCGACGACCACGACACCTACCTGCACCGCGCCGGGCGCACCGGCCGCGCGGGCAAGACCGGCATCGCCGTCACCTTCGTGGACTGGGATGACATGCACAAGTGGTCGCTCATCAACCGCGCACTCGACATGGGCCAGCCCGAGCCGGTCGAGACCTACTCGTCGTCGCCGCACCTGTTCACCGACCTGGACATCCCAGAGGGCACCAAGGGGCGCCTCAAGACCGCGGGCCCGCCCCGCGTGCACGAGTCCGCGCCGTCGGGCGATCGCGGTGGACGCGGTGGTTCGCAGGGTGGACGCGGCTCCGACCGGTCCGGTGCTCCGCGATCCGGTGGTGACCGCGGCGGACGCCCGGCGGGCCAGCGCCCCGCGCGCGAGACCTCGACCGACCAGCCGGCAGCAGCGGATGCGGCGCGCCCGCCCCGTTCGCGCCAGCGCAACCGCACCCGTCGCTCTACTCCCCCCGCCGCGTAGGGAACGCTCAGCCTGAAACCGGGCCAGAACGGCTCTTCCGGGCCGGCGTGCCGACCCGATTGCGCCGCATTGGCCCCAGTAGCCGGGGAGCGCGTCAGCCGACGAACGGCGCCGAACCGGTGCCGCGGGCCACGAGCTTCTCAAACACCTCGGGGCTGGTCGCGTTCTCGCCGAGCCGGTTCGGTTTGCCTGCGCCGTGGTAGTCACTCGAGCCGGTGAGCTCCAGCCCGAACTTGCCCGCGAGCTTGCGCAGCCAGCGCTT
The DNA here is from genome assembly GCA_040002655.1 of Rhodoglobus sp. Lineage (GTDB taxonomy): Bacteria > Actinomycetota > Actinomycetes > Actinomycetales > Microbacteriaceae > Rhodoglobus. The sequence continues at coordinate 1,035 of JBDUEC010000124.1, forward strand.
GCCGTCCTCGGTGTTGTCCCGGTGGTCGATCTCCAGCCCGAACAGTCCTTCTTCGGCGAGCTGCTTGATCACCCGGTCATCCATCGGCCGGTACTTGCCGTAGGTGGCCGGATGCGCGAGCACGGCGACCCCACCGGCCGCCACGATCATCCGCACGCCTTCGAGCGGCGACGGCGCGTAGTACTTCTCGTAGTACCCGCCCCGCCAGTGCAGGATGCTCTCGAACGCGGCCTCGCGGGAGGGCACGACGCCCTTGGCGACGAGCGCGTCGGCGATGTGCGGGCGCCCGAGGGTGCCGCCGTCCGTCGACTGGGCGAGCACGTCATCCCAGGTCAGGTCGTAGTCTGCGGCGATCTTGTCCACGATGCGCTCAGCGCGATGCAGCCGACCATCGCGGATGCGTGCGGTCACGCTCACGATTCCGGCATCAAGCGGATCGAACAGGTACGCGAGCATATGCACGCTCGCCGGTCCGAAATTGGTACTCAATTCCATGCCGGGCACGACCGTGAGGCCCGTGCCGCGCGCCGCCCCGAACGCCTCGTGCCAGCCCGCTGTGGAGTCGTGGTCGGTGATGGCCATCGTGCCGAGCCGGGCGGCGACGGCCGCACGCACCAGTTGGGTCGGGGTCTCCGTGCCGTCGGACACGCTGCTGTGCGTGTGCAGGTCGATCGGGCCGGATGACATCCCGCAAGCCTATGCCGCGCCCAGCGGAGTCTTCGTCTAGGCTCGGCAGGCCATGTTCCGCCGAGTCCTTGCTGCAGCCGCGCTGCTGATCGCCGCCGCCGCCCTTCTGGTGGCGGCATGGCCGCAGCTGTTCGGCCTGCAGAAGACTCCGGTGATCGCCCAGCTCGTCTCGGTGCGCGGCCTGGCCGTCGTCGTGGCCATCATCGCGGTGATCGCACTCACCCTGCTCGCGCTGCTGTCGCGCTCCGCGCGGCGATTCCTCGCGTCGCTGGCCGTCATCCTCCTCGTGTTCTGCGCGGTCAGCGTGGCCGTGCTGTCGACCCGCGGATTCGGCAACACAGCATTCCAGACCACCAACTCGAGCGACGTGACCGTGCTCACTTGGAACACTCTCGGCGACGAACCGGGCGCACAGGCTGTCGCGCGTCTCGCCATCGACTCCGGCGCCGACATCGTGACCCTGCCCGAGACCACCAACGGGTTCGGCAACGACGTGGCGATCATCATGGCGCAGGCGGGCCGGCCGATGTACGTCTACACAGTGTCGTACGACCTCATCTCCAAGGCGCGATCGACCACGCTCCTGGTCAGCGCTGACCTCGGCACCTACGACGTCGATAAGGACGCGCGCACCACGTCCACGCTGCCGAGCATCGTCGCGACCCCGCGCGATGGTTTCGGCCCGGTGATCGTGGCGGTGCACCCGGTGGCTCCGATTCCCGGCGAGATGAGCGGATGGCGCAGCGACCTCACCTGGCTCGCCACTGCGTGCGGTGGAGACAACGTGATCATGGCCGGCGACTTCAACTCGACGACCGACCACTACGGCGGGCTTGCGACATCCCCCGGTGCCACCATCGGAAACTGTGCCGACGCCGGCCTCGCCACCGGCAACGGCGCGGTCGGCACCTGGCCCACCGTGCTCCCCGCCCTCCTCGGCGCCCCGATCGACCACGTCATGTTCACCCCGAACTGGCATGTCACCGGCATGCGGGTGGTGCAGAACGAAGACGGCGCGGGCAGCGACCATCGCCCCGTGATCGTGCAACTCAGCCCGACAAGTTAGACAATGGATGCATGGCCGAGAACACCACCGAGAACGCAACCAACAAGCCCGTAGTGCCCCGCGCAACCGGAAACCGCTCAACGACTCCCGTCTCCGACACGTTCAAGCAGTACATCTCCGAGCATTGGGCGGAGCGAGCGGATGTCGCCCCGGCTCCCCGGGAGCAGGCCGCGTTCGCCGCAGCCCGCCGCGCTCGCATCTCGGGCATGTACCCGGGCAAGCGACTGATCGTGCCCGCCGGAGCCGCGAAGACGCGCTCCAACGACACCGACTACGCCTACCGCGCGCACTCTGCCTTCGCGTGGCTCACCGGCTGGGGTTCCGATTCGGTCGCCGGCAGCGTGCTGGTCATGGAGCCGACCGCCACTGGGCACGACGCCACCCTGTACTTCCGCGAGGCAGCCGGGCGTGACTCGGACGAGTTCTACGCGAACCCGGAGATCGGCGAGTTCTGGACCGGTCCGCGGCCCTCGCTCGCGCACGTCGCGGCCGACTTGGGGCTCGCGACAGCCGGCCTCGGTGACTTCGCGGCCGTGCTCGACTCGATCGACGCATCCACCCTGCTGGTGCGCGACGGCGACCGGGACACGACCGACCAGGTCGACGGCCGGCGCCTGCTCGCAGCTGACGTCGACAACGTGGAAAGCGAGGGCGATGCTGAGCTCGCCCGCGACCTGAGCGAGTTGCGCCTCGTGAAGGACTCCTACGAGATCGCCGAGATGCGGGCAGCCGTGGCCGCCACCAAGCAGGGCTTCGACGACGTCATCGCCGATCGCCCGTCCATCGTCGCTCACGCTCGGGGCGAGCGGCTCGTCGAGGGCACCTTCAATCGTCGGGCGCGAGCCGAGGGCAACTCGGTCGGGTACGACACGATCGCCGCCTCCGGCCCGCACGCGTGCATCCTGCACTGGACCCGCAACGACGGCCCTGTGGTGCCGGGCGACCTCATCCTGATTGACGCCGGCATCGAACTCGACAGCTACTACACCGCAGACATCACTCGCACCCTGCCGATCAACGGTACATTCACCGAGGTGCAGCGCCGCGTCTACGAGGCGGTGCGCGAGGCAGCGGATGCCGCGTTCGCGATCGTGAGGCCCGGCATCGTGTTCCGGGAGATCCACGCCGCGGCGATGGCTGTCATCGCGGCGAAGACCGCCGAGTGGGGCTTCCTACCGGTGAGCGCCGAGGACTCACTCAAGCCCGAGCAGCAGTACCACCGCAGGTACATGGTGCACGGCACCAGTCACCACCTCGGCCTCGATGTGCACGACTGCGCGCAGGCTCGTCGCGAGCTCTACCTGGAGGGCGTGCTGGAGGCCGGCATGGTGTTCACGATCGAGCCCGGGCTGTACTTCCAGCCGGACGACCTCACGGTGCCAGAGGAGTACCGCGGCATCGGGGTGCGGATCGAGGACAACATTCTCGTGACCGAGAGCGGCGCGGAGAACCTGTCGGTGGGCATCCCGCGCACCGCCGACGACGTCGAGACCTGGCTCGCCGGTAACTAGCGCAGGACGTGGCTCGCCGGCCACTGACCGCATCCCGGGCCAATGCGGCTAGTGCGGGCCGGCGCGCCAGCCCCGATTGTCCGCAGTGGCCCAGAAAGCCAGCTACGCGTGGGTTGGCCGTGAGCCCGGCCGCGAGCTACGCGAGCCCGAACGTTACGACGCCGGCGGCCCCGCCGACAGCACCTGCTGCGCCTTCGCGGTGAGCGTCGGGTCGATGATGATCTGGTAGTTCGAGGCGAGAACCTGGTGCGTCGACGTGAAGTCGCGGTTGCGTCGTGCGATCGCGTAGCCGACGAGCCCAAGGATCACTCCGAAACCGGCGCCGATCAGGATCGCGGCGAGCACGATGCCGAAGTTGACGGTGAGCCCGAAGACGAGCAGCAGCAGGCCGAAGAACAGGCCGAACCAGGCACCACTGGCGGCGCCCGCGAGCGCGGCACGGCCCCAGGTCAGCTTGCCGGTGACCCGTTCGACGGTCTTCAGGTCGTTGCCCACGATGGAGAGCTTCGACACGTCGAAGTCCGCCTTGGCGAGGTGGTCCACGACGGACTGCGCCTCAAGGTAGGTGTCGTAGGTGCCCAGCACATCACCCTTGGGGACGCTGGGAAGGGACGGGCCGCGACGGCCGAAGGGGGTCTGGTTGCTCACCCGGTCATTCTTCCACCACAGGGGTAGGGTTTTGGGGTGAGCACCTCGAGAGTTTTCGCGGCCCGCCTGGTCGGGTGCTCCGTTTTCGACCCCAACGGCGAGAAGGTCGGCAAGGTACGGGATGCCCTGGTCGTCTACCGCGCCAAGGCCAGCCCGCGCGTGGTGGGCTTCATCGTGGAAGTTCCCGGGCGTCGCAGGGTGTTCCTCTCGATCGGGCGAGTCACCAGCATCGGCTCCGGCCAGATCATCACGACCGGCCTCATCAACCTGCGCCGCTTCGAGCAGCGCGGCGGTGAAGTGCGCCTGATCGCGGAGCTGATCGGCCGCCGCATCAGCCTGCGCGACGGCTCCGGCGACGCGATCATCGAGGATGTCGCGATCGAGGAGCTCGAACTCGGCGAGTGGGAGGTCAACCAGCTCTTCCTGCGCCGGCCGAAGACCAGTGCCTCCATCTTTGCGAAGGGCGCCACCGTCTTCGCCAACTGGGGCGACATCATCGAGCAGCGCGAGGAGGGTGAGTCCCAGTCCGCAACCCAGCTCGTCGCGACCTACTCCGACCTGCTCCCCGCCGACCTCGCGAGCGCGATGCTCGACCTGCCGGAGCAGCGCATGCTCGAGGTGGCCGAAGAACTCTCCGACGACCGGCTCGCAGACGTGCTCGAGGAGATGCCGGAGCACGAGCAGGTCGACATCCTCAACCAGCTCGATGACGCACGCGCCGCCGACGTGCTCGACCAGATGCAGCCGGATGACGCGGCCGACCTCATCGCGCACCTCTCCGACGAGCGCGGCGAGACCCTGCTCGAGCTCATGGAGCCCGAGGAGGCGGACGATGTGCGCTTCCTGTTGTCCTACGCCCCGGACACTGCGGGTGGACTCATGACCACAGAGCCGATCATCGTGTCTGCAGACGCGACGGTCGCGGAGGGCCTGGCGCTCATCCGCCGCCACGAGCTCGCCCCCGCGCTCGGCGCAGCGATCTGCGTGACCCTTCCGCCGTACGAGCCGCCCACCGGCCGGTTCCTCGGCATGGTGCACTTCCAGCGGATGCTGCGCTACCCACCGAACGAGCGGCTCGGCACGCTGCTCGACCCCAGCCTCGAGCCCGTGCAGGCGCACACCAGCGCCGCGGAGGTCTCCCGCATTCTCGCGAGCTACAACCTCGTCTCCGTTCCCGTCGTCGACGAGAACCACCGCCTCGTAGGGGTGGTGACCATTGACGATGTCCTCGACTATCTCCTGCCGGACGACTGGCGAAGTACCGACTCTGAAGAGAAAAACTTCAGCGATACTTCGACGGCAGCTATCCCCCTCTCAGGCAGACAGGCACAGAGGGGAAGGAGGACATCCAGTGGCACGCGCTAACAAGAGCTCACGGCAGGACACCCGGCTGGACTCCCCCAAGGGTCTCCGCACCAACTTCGCCTCGCGCTTCGAGAACCGGGACCGGTTCGGCCGATTCACCGAGTCGATCGCGCGCGCAATGGGAACCCCCTGGTTCCTGTTTGCGCTGACGATCTTCGTGGTCATCTGGATGATCTACAACACCACGGCGCCGAACAGCTGGCGATTCGACTCGGCGGCGATCGGCTTCACCGCGCTCACCCTGATCCTGTCGCTGCAGGCCTCATACGCCGCGCCGCTGATCCTGCTGGCGCAGAACCGGCAGGACGACCGCGACCGGGTGCAGATCGAGCAGGA
>JBDUEC010000125.1:0-6614 GCA_040002655.1 Rhodoglobus sp.
ATCAGCAGCACCGGCACGACGGCGACGTGAATCGGGTAGAGGTGCTCGATGATCTGGCCGGGGAACTGGCCGCCGAACAGGATGGCAGACGCGTACGTTCCGACCACCGGAATGCCGAGCATGATCCCCTCGACGATTCGAAGCCCGCTGCCCGAGAGCAGGTCGTCTGGGAGTGCGTAACCCGACCATCCGCCCGCCAGCGTGGCGACGAACAGCACGAACAGCAGCACCCAGGCCGCCCGGCGCGGGCGCCGGAACCCGCCCGTGAAGAACGCGACGGCCAACTGCACCATGAGGGATGCCGGCAACAGTAACCCGGCCCAGTGATGCGCTTGGCGCAGCAGTAGCCCGCCGGGAATGTCGAACGAGATGCGCATGGTGGAGGCGAACGCGCGGGAGACGGTTGCATCCCTCAATGGCGCGTAGCTGCCGTGGTAAATGACCTGCTCGCTCGAAGGTGTGTAGAAGAACATCAGGATGACGCCTGTGATGAAGAGAACGAGCAGGCACCCGATCGTGACGATTCCGAACAGGTTCGTCCAGTGGAGGGGGAAGGATCGCTGGCCGACCCTTTTCTGCACGTACTCGCTCAGACGGGCGGTGACGGACGTCATTTTTGCCTCCTGTGAGGGAACCTTGTGGGTGCCACTACTAGGTATGACTGGGTAGCTCGGTCGAATGTGACTGTGTGGTCCTATTCTGATCCTGTCGGTGGGGCTTGGCGAGGTCTCCTTCCGGTGCGGCTTTTTGGCGCCCGCTTCTCAGGCCGTCTTCGCCTCCTCTCCTCATTTTTGGGCCCCGCCTCTCAGGCCGGCTCCCCTCCTCTCCTCCACAGCCCAGATATCGATGACTTGTTCGAGATTCGAACCTACGTTCGATGCGCGTGAGACAATTGATCCATGACCGAAACCACTCTCGAAGCGCCCCGGATGGCGTTCGATGGTGCGCGCGTGACGCCGTCGCTTCTCTCGGCGCTCGGCGATGATGCGCTGCTCGGCCTGCAGGCGTCGCTGGCGGAGACCCGGCGACTCATCGATGCGGACTCTGCGATCGTCGCGGCTGAAGTCGACCGGCGTTCGAGCCGCGAACTCGGCTACGACGGCTTGGCGCAGAAGCGCGGTGCGCGAACTCCCGAGGCGCTCGTGCAGCAGGTGACCGGCCTGAGTCTCTCCGAGTCCCGCAAGCTCGTGCGGGTCGGAACGCTGTTGACCCAGCACACCCTCGCCTCCCCCACGCTGCCGTGGTTGGCCGATTGCGCGGCTGCCGTCGCGCGCGGGCACCTCTCCCTGGATGCTGCCGAAGCGATCCGCACCGGGGTGGGCGAGCCAGCCGAGCACGTCACCGCGGATCAACTCGCCGGCCTGGTCACACGACTGGTTATCGAAGCCGCGCAAGTCAGCGTCGAACGGCTCGCGGCCCGCGCGCGCGAACTGCGCGACGAACTCGACGAGCAGGGTGTGGCCGATCGCGAGCAACAGCGCCGCGATCGACGATTCCTGTCCCTCACACTTCTCGCGGACGGCATGACTCGCATCACCGGGCTGCTCGATCCTGAGTCCGCCGCGATCATCACCGGGGCGATCGATGCCGCGACATCACCTCGCCGTGGCGGTCCGCGCTTCGTCGATTCCGACGAGGCCGAGCGCGCCGAGCGCCTGCTCGCCGACCCGCGCACGACTCCGCAGCTCGCGCTCGACTCCCTGGTCGAACTCGTACGCATCGCGACCCTCGCCGACTCCGCGAAAGTGCTTGGCAAGGCCCGCGTGGCCGTTCGGGTGCACGTTGCCGAGCGTGATCTGCGCCGCGGTCTCGGCCTCGCACGTATCGAAGGCCAGCCGGATGCGGCATCCGTCGCCACCGCAGAACGCTACGGCTGTGAGGCCGGCTTCGTCCCCGTGATGTTCGACGACGACGGCCAGGTGATCAACGTGGGGCGCGACCAGCGCCTGTACACCAACCGCCAGCGCATTGGGCTAGCTGCCCGAGATGGCGGATGCCGCTTCCCTGGCTGCGATCGACCACCCTCCTGGACCGAGGCGCATCACATCAAGAGCTGGCATCACGGCGGGCAGACCGACCTGGACAACGGGGTGCTGCTCTGCCGACATCATCACCTGCTCGTGCACAACAACGGGTGGCGCATCGACTGCGAAGGCACGACCATGTGGGTCACGCCGCCGCCGCAACCGGATGGCGTGGTCGCCCGAATCCCGATGCCGCCCAAGTATCAGGTGCTTCGGTAGCGGTCGCGGCTGGCGCGATTGCCGGGTGTGAGTTGGGCGCCGTCGCAGTGACGGCGCGGCCGGGTGAGGCGGCCGGACTGCCGGGGCGCGGGCGGGCGCGTGCGTGGCCGGGTGCCGGCACGGTCGGGGCGGGCAGGGGAAGTGCGATCGCTCAACCGACGACGGGCAACAAGCTCCTGGCCTCGTCAGCGGGCAGACCAGTGCCGACGAGGAGATCCACGGCCATCGGGCGAAGCAGCAGGATGAGCGATGCATCGGTGACCCCGGCCATCGGCATCACGGTGGAGGGGTCGAGACGCCGAGCGAGGTCGGAGAGCAGCGACCGAGCGGCACCAGCCAACTGCGGATCATCCAGTTCGTCGCCCAGCAAGCCAATCGCCGTGCCGAACTGGTCCACGAGATCACCTACTTCTGGGCGCGGCACGCCATCCCGCACCAGGAACATCGCGCGGCGGGAAATCGTGCGCAGGTGCCGCGACGTCAGATCGGCAGCACCCAGCGCTCGCGAATCGCGCTGCAGGTCGGGCAGGCGCGAGCGCAACCAGGGCGAGATCCGAGAGATCGCGAGGGCGCTCTCGAGGGACGCCGTCCAGGCATCGACCAGGGGCTGCGTGCGACGCAACCGGCCGAGGGCCAACTCGCCCGCTGCTTCGTCGGCGGTGCGCAGTGACTCGACCAGGGTGTCCACCGATTCGGTGAGAGTGGCGAACAGCGTGCGGCGGTCGCGAGCCGCCGCCTGGCGCGGCTGGCGCGGGATGAGGGCAGTGGCCAGCAGGGCGATCGCACCCCCGATCGCGGCGTCGAGGGTGCGGCCGAAAGGTCCGCCATCCGGAATCGGCAGGATCACCACCAGCGCCGACGGCACCGCGGCAGCGAGAGCGAAGGACGGGTTGGATGACACCGCGCGCCCCACCACGAAGACTACGAGCAGCACCACCACCAGTTGCCACAGCCCCTTACCGAGCACGAGCGAGAGTCCGTCGCTCAGCGCGACACCCACCAGAATGCCGATGACGGTCTCCGCGACCCGACTCGGTCGTGCGTCACGCGAGAAGCCGAGCGAGTTGATCGTCACTGTGACCGCGAGCACCGGGAACGCGTGTCCGACGCCCCAGTGCGCGATGGCGTACGCGGCAGTGACCGCCGAGATTATCTGCAGGATGGCGGGCAGCGACTCCCAGACGCGGCGAGCGGCCATGCGGGCATCCAGTCGGCGCCGGATCTGGCGCTCGAGCCGGCGCAGCGGCGCGGAGTCAGCCACGGGCGCTCGCCGTGGCGGGCGGGGTGAGCGCGACGCCAGCCACTGCTATCCGCGGGTGACGGCGCCGAGACGCGGCAGGCGGGGCACGTTGGCTTCGGCGCCGGCATCCGTCGGCACGATGATCTCCTGCGCGGCGCTCAGCAACGTCTCGCCGACCTGCACGGTGAGTGCAACCGACGGATCGACCGAGCGCTTGATCACGGCGAGCGCGATCGGCCCCAGTTCGTAGTGCAGGGCGGCAGACGTGACCTGGCCGACCTCGACACCATCGAGCACCACGGGCGAGCCATGCTCGGCGAAGACGCCCTCCGACCCGTCGAGGTGCAGCATCACCAGCCGACGCGGCGGGTGGCCGAGGTTGTGCACCTTCGCGACGGTCTCCTGCCCGCGGTAGCAGCCCTTGTTGAGGTGCACCGCCGAGCGCAGCCAGTCGAGCTCATGTGGAATGGTGCGGTCGTCGGCTTCGGTGACCAGTCGTGGTCGCCACGCCGCCACCCGCAGGGCTTCGAGCGCAATCGTGCCCGCAACCGGCAGAGCGGATGCCGCGGCGAGCTCGCCGCGCGCAACGAGCACCTCGCTGTACGTCCACTGGGCCGCAGGATGATCGGCCGCGGGCGAGTACTGGTGCCCGCCGGCCTGCACGGCGGACCAGGGGTCACGCCACACGAGCGGCACACCGTTGGGGGCGGCGGGGGTGAATGGGAGGGCCGGGGAGAAGGAGGTGGCGGGGGTGAGCGCCGCGGGGCTCGCGAAGGTGCCGATCGTGGCGTAGGCGGGGGTGACATCCGCTAAATCGACGCGCAGCATGAAGCGCATCTTTGTGAGCCAGGCGAGGAGGCCCGGCGCCTCGGAAGCCTCGAGCAGCAGCCAGGCGGTGACCCCGTCATCGAGCAGCCGGATGGCGTACTGCACGCGCCCGGTCGGGTCGAGCAGCAGCGTCTCGGCCGAGTCGCCCGGGGCGAGGTGTGTGAGGGACTGCGACGTCACCGAGTCGAGCCAGCTCAGGCGGTCGGGGCCGGTGATGGTGAGCACCGCGCGGTCGGACAGGTCGACGATCGCCTCGCCAGCGGCCAGTCGCTGCTGCTCGCCGAGGGGGTTGCCGTAGTGCTCGGGCGGCGAACCGACGGCGCCGGGAAGGGCGGTGAAGGGGTCAGTGGGGGTGGCAGCTGGGCCGGGCTCACTCGACACGGGCGAGCCTTCCCGACGCGTGAGTGCGGAGGTCCTGGCCGAGGGCCGCGATGTCCCACGCCCAGAGCAGGTGGCTCTCGACGAGACCGTAGATGCGCGTGGCCGCGGCGTACTCCTTGGCGGTAGCGGTGCGCATGACGGCGTCCGTTGCGAGGTCGATGCGCGGTCCCTTGACCTGGCCGAGGTAGAGTTCGCTCACCCCGGCCGGGTGCACGATGGCCACCTCGATGTCGAAGGCTCCGTCATCCGTTCGCAGGGTTTCGACCGCGGTGGCGGTGGTGAAGATGCGCTCGCCGATGCCGGGGAGCAGGCCCGGACCCTGGTCGCCCTCCGAGGCGCGACGGCTGAGGCGCCAGTACCCCGTCTCGGTGGCATGCGGGGTTTTGTCCTGGTCGAGCAGCCAGGTGTACGACGTGTAGTTGAGGTACGGCAAACCATCGTGAGTGAAGCTGAGGCGCTGGCCGAACTCGAGGTTGCGCGTCTCGTCACCGATCGCATAGTTGACGACGCCGGAACCCTCCCAGAGCCCGATCAGCCAGGAGAGGGGTGCGAGCTCAGCCGGGATCGTCGGGTCGAGTTCGATCATGAGAGCGCGATCACGAGAAGTTAGCGCTGGCCCCGGAAGAGGTTGTACAGCACGACAACCGAGATGAAACCGATCGACAGCGTCGCGAGCACGAGGAGACCGACGAAGAAGAGTTCGAGGCCAAGAAGCATGGGTCAATCCTATGCCGGGTTGAACTAAAGAAGACTCAGCGCACCAGCGCGAGTACCGCGGTCGCAAGCCCCAGGATCACCACTGCGCCCGCGATGCTCGTCATCACGCGGAACACGAAGCCTTCGATGCGCTGCAGCGCCAGCTGGATCACGAACGTGCCGATAACGCACGCCGCGAGTACGATCGGCAGCCAGGTGAAGTAGTCCGTGCCCACGGTGAGCAGCCCCACCAGCAGCGCGCCGACAACGGCGACGACCCACACCGGGATGATGCTCAGCCATTGCCTCGTCATGGTCACAGCCTAAACGGCTCCCGCGGCGCAGCTAGACTGATCCAACGCACTTTGGAGGACCCCGATGGCTCAATTGCTGATCCTGACCTCCGCGGGCGACACCGAGGTCCTTCCCGCGTTGGGGCTGCTCAGCCACCGGTCACGGCAGATCCCTGCCTCACCGGCTTCGCTCATCTCCGCGCCCACCTGCGACCTCATCTTCGTCGACGCCCGGTTCGACCTGGCGAGCGCGAAGTCACTGTGCAAAATTCTCAACACGACCGGCATCAACGTGCCGCTCATCCTGATCCTCACCGAGGGTGGGCTGACCGCCGTGTCCGCCGACTGGGGCGTGGATGACGTGATCCTGGAATCGGCCGGACCAGCTGAAGCGGATGCCCGCATCCGCCTCGCCATCGGCCGCCAGGCTCTCGAGAAGACCAGCTCCAAGATCCAGGCCTCCGGTGTGGTCATCGACGAGGCCAGCTACAGCGCCAAGGTGCACGGCCGGCCGCTCGACCTCACGTTCAAGGAGTTCGAGCTTCTGCGCTTTCTCGCGACGCACCCGAGCCGCGTCTTCACCCGCGAGCAACTGCTCAGCGAGGTCTGGGGTTACGACTACTTCGGCGGCACGCGCACCGTGGACGTGCACGTACGTCGCCTGCGCGCAAAGCTCGGCGACCTGGAGTCGCTGATCGGCACGGTGCGCAACGTGGGCTACCGCTTCAATGTCTATGACGACGACAACGAGCGACTCGCGCCGGCCGCAGTGCAGCAGTAGGCAGCTGCGGCCATGAGTGAGGCAGCGATCACGCCGGAACTCGCGGACCTCATCCGACGCGCGACCGAAGCGGATGGCTCGCCGCCGTTCTCCGACGGCGCCCTGGTCGAGCTGGCCCACGGCGAGCGGCAGCTGGTCTGGGAGTTCGACGC
>JBDUEC010000126.1:0-6555 GCA_040002655.1 Rhodoglobus sp.
TATACCGAGGCCCTCGGCGACGGGTCTCGAAGCGGAGTCGCAACCACCGATCCTGCCGAAGACAGCGACACGGCTTCTGGCGGCGAACCGGATGATGCGCAGACCCCGCGGACCAAGGCCAGCGAGGTGGACCTGGAGACAGGCACAGACCCCGACGGAACCCCCACCGAGAACCCCGCGGGATGAGCGGCAGCGAATCATGAAGCGGATCACCCACAGTGGCGGCTCCATCGTCACGAGCAACGCAATCACCGAGGCGCTGCTCACCTACGCCACGACGGTAGCGGATGCCCAGAACAGCGTCACCGTTGACATCACCGTTCTTGAGGAGAACGGCGAGACAGCCGTGCATACCCTCCTGTTGGGCCCCGCCAGCCAGTTCGATGTGACGGATGCCGACGGGATCCCCGCGGAGGAGGAAGCAGCGCGGTTCCCCATGCCCGAACTGCCAAAGGTGGGCATCATCGGTACAGTCGAGACCGACGAGCGTGCGAGCCGCGTCGCCGACCAGTACGACCAGGTCATGGACGAGATCGACGAAGGATTGGGGAGATAGCCATGGGCAAATTCATCTACGGATCACCGGCGATCGCCGTTGATTTCGATGATCGTGTCCTTGCGCACCTGAAGGTCGTCATTCTCTCCAAGGTGCGTCGTGGCGAGAGCTTCACCTTCAGTTGGGAGTACACCGTCGCTGCCGGAAGCGGCCACAGCTCGATCTGGATCCACCCCACCATTCCGCTGCAGTTCGACTTTCTCGGCAAGCGCGAACCGAGCCTGAACCGCGCGTGGGTGGAGGAACTCGTCAAGCTGTCAAACACGCCGTCGGGCCTGCGGGTGATCCCCGAGCCAACGGAGCCGCCGGAGGCCGCCTCGAACTGAGGCCGCGCACTGGTCACATCTCGTACCTCAAGTCGTCTCTGAAGCTTCACCCGGTGTTCGTTTGACGCCGCCATTGTCGTAGGTGTGCTGAAAAACCTCTCACGTCCACTCTCCCTCGCCGTCGGCTCTGCCCTGGTGCTCGCCGGGCTGTTCGCTGTTCCGGCTGCCGCGTCGGCCGTTGAACCCTCCACGCCGACCGTCGTCGGCACGGACACGGCGACGGGGTCGCTGAGGATCAACGAGATCGAGACGAATGGCAGCCCCGACTGGGCTGAGCTCATCAATACCGGCACCGAGACGCTCGACGCCTCCGGTTATGTGCTGACCGGGCGTGGAAACGCCTTCTCGCTCACGCTGCCGAGCGGATCCACCATCGCCGCCGGCTCGGTGTTCGTCGTCGAGGGGGCGACCTTCAAGCTCAAGAAGAGTGACCTGCTCGGCCTGTACGCGCCCGACGGCACGACACTTCTCGACTCCTACGAGTGGGGTGACTTCCACCTCGACACCTACGGCCGCATCCCGAACGGCACGGGCGACTTTGTGCAGCAAGCTGCGCCGTCGAAGGGGCAACTCAACCCCGAACCGACCGACCCCGGCGACGGCGGCACCTCGTGGCAGTCGATCAAGGTCAACGAGGTCACTTCGGCAAACGACGACCCGACTCACGACGGCTACGAACTCGTGAACACGGGCGACACGGATGTCGACGTCGCCACCTGGACGCAAGCCGACAGCGGCAGCGCTCCGGCCGCACTCACGGCCCCGAACGGCACCATCGTGCCCGCCCATGGCTACCTCGTGCTCCTGTCGAACCAGGGACTCAGCTCCAGTGGCGACGCCGTGCGACTCTTCCTCGGCGACGGGACCACACTGGTCGACTCGGTGACCTGGGGAACGAACGATGCGCAGCCGGGCTCCTGGTCGCGCTGCCCTGACGCCACCGGCACGTGGGTACACACCGCCGCAGCGAGCTGGGGCGTCTCGAACGCGACAGCGTGCGCCGGCCAGATCATCCCACCGAGCACCCCGGGCGGCGGAACCACCTGCCAGACCGAGGCCCCCTCCGGCAGCGGACCTGCGCTCGCGGGCGGGCTCGCCTGGCCGGGCAGCCAGAACTGGACTGTCTCAGACAACCAGTGCCAGTTCGTGACCCCGCTCTCCGGGCAGGACGTCTCCGGACTCGACATCGACCCGAGCAACCCCGACGTGATGTGGGCCGCGAAGAACAAGAGCCACCTGTACCGCCTTGTGAAGAGCGGCGGGCTCTGGGTACCCGACACCACGAACGGCTGGAGCGCGGGCAAGGACATCGTCTTCCCGAGCGGCAGCGGACAACCGGATGCCGAGGGCATCACCGTGGGACCCGACGGTTTCCTTTACGTAACGACCGAACGCGATAACGCCGCGAACGGCGTGCCGCTCGACAGCGTGCTGCGCTTCGACCCGAACGCGGCCGGCGCCACCCTGCAGCCAACTGCCCAATGGGTTCTGACCGCCGACCTCGCTGACGTGATCAGCACCACGGGAAGCGCCGACGCCAACCTCGGGTTCGAGGGCATCACCTGGGTGCCGGATACCTACCTGACGACCAACGGCTTCGTCGACCAGAGCACCGGCGCCGCCTATGACCCCGCGGGCTACCCGAACCACGGCTCCGGCCTGTTCTTCCTCGCGCTCGAGAAGAACGGCCACCTCTACGCCTACGCGCTGAACAGCGACGGAACGTTCCACCGCATCGCGTCGATCGACACCGACCTGCCGTTGATCGCAGACACCCAGTGGGATCCGGATGCCCAGCGCGTCTGGGCGGTCGCCGACAACTCCGTGGGCGGCTCGGCGACTCTGCTGAAGATCGACACCGACGGTGCGTTCGCCGTCGACCGGATCTACGACCGTCCAACCGGGCTGCCCGACTACAACCTCGAGGGGTTTGCGATCGCCCCGAACTCAACGTGCGTTGACGGGGTGAAGGAGGTCATCCGCTCCGACGACGGCAACAACGGCGGCCACTCCCTCTCGTCCGGCACGATCAACTGCGATCTCGCACTCGGGCCGCAGGGGCCGAACCCGCCGGAGCCGACGACGCCGACCGTGACGCTGGGATCCTCAACGGTGCGGGCCGGTCAGGCGACCACGGTCGCAGCGGATGGCCTGGCCGCGAACACGGAGTACACCGTCGTTCTGCACTCCGACCCCGTGACACTCGGCAGCGCGGTCAGCAGCGGAAGCGGGAAGCTGACCCTCACGGTGACCATCCCGGCCACGACCCCGGCCGGGGTCCACACCATCACGGTCGCAGCGTCGTCCGACCCGACCGTGGTCATCGCCAGCGAGGCGCTCACGGTGACGGCGGCAGCCGCAAGCGGCAGCTCGACACCCGGACTTGCCTCAACGGGCACGGATCCGCTGCCCTGGATCGGGGTCGGAGCTCTGCTCGTGCTGCTCGGGACCGGGTTGGCGTCGACGCGGGTGCGTGCTCGCCGCTGCAACCTCTGAGTTAGTCCGCGCGTTGCCCGTAAGGGATTCGACTCCCCTGCGCCCTCCCCCGATCGCGAGTATTGTCGGCCTGACCTCCAACTCGGGGGGGGTCGGAGCGTGGTCTGGCTGACATCGGGTTCCCCGCAATCGGGGAGGGACTCAGTTCAGCACCCGAGGGCGAGGGTCCCGAACGGTTGGGGTGTTTAGTTGTGAGTTGCGGCGGAACATATCGTGGTTCGCGAACTGCTGGCGGCGTGGCTCGAAATCGAACCGTTACCGCCAGGCCCTGATAAACTATTTGATCAAGAAACTTGATGATGAAACTATTCGACCATCTAGTAGTAAGCAAGTCCGTTGATACCCCCAAGGTAGGGGGTGGCGACGTGAAGGCGAAGGTCAACGCGCGGTGGCTGTGCGGAGAACTGCTTCGCAAATGAGAGGAGACGGGCTTGGGCATTCCCGTAGTCTTTGCACCCACAGATGGCGAGATGCAAGCCGTGATCGCAGCCTTCGCCGAAATGCGTGCGGAGAGTGTTCACTCCATCGAGCAGCTCGCTGGATCCCTCGGTGTCGTACCGAGCGACTACCGGGCACTTTTCTACGTCGCCGACAATCACGACGCGACCCCCAAAGCCATCGCCGAGTCGCTACGTCTCACCACCGGGGCGATGACCACCCTCCTCGACCGCATTGAGGCCGCGGGTCTCGTGAAGCGTGTCGCCCACCCAACCGACCGACGCAGCATCCATCTCAAGATCACGGCAAAAGGACAGAAGGGCGTCGACTACGGGCGAGCGCGCTACACCGAGGCATTCGTCGCGGCCGTGCCGAGCGAACACCGCGAACTGATTGCGGATGTCTTCACCGCGCTCGCCAGGGAACTGCGAGAAGTCGGTGATTCGGCCGGGAACATCACACGGCAGAAGTGATTTCCTCCGCCTGACCTCCACTCTTCGATAGGCGAGGGATTCGACTCCCTACTGAGCCGCCTAAACCGATGCGCCCAAAGCTTCGCGGTGCAACTGGCGTGCGCTCCTGATGAGATCCACTCCATCGGGTCCCCACAGAAGTCGCATGATGCGTGCCTCGTTTTCGGGACTCTGGATCTTGCGGATATCCGCTTCCCGAGCCCGGATGATCTCATCCGAGGAGTCGATCTGTTCCTGAGAAACTCCCGCAGCAGCCTGTAACTTCGGCGGAAGTAGAGCCTTCATCACGTCGCTCCACTGCTCGTACACCTCAGTAAGTGCGTCGGTGGCCAGGGTGTGCGAAGGATCCCAGTTTTTCTGAGCAACCTGCTTGTACTGAGCAATCATGTGGACTCCAGTTTCGAGGTCGTTGAACACGCTCTCGCGGTGACCGAAAAAGGGCCAGTACTTCTCATAGAGCGCATCCAGGTCGGCCATGCTCTGCGGAATCTCGGATTCTTCTGCCCCGACGAGCCGCAGGTACGGGCCAATCTCCCGGACAAATTGATCCCGCTGTTCCTCGCTCAACGGCCGGGGAGGCTGATCGCCGCGCCAGGCAAGCTTCTCGTAGGCACACAGCGTCGCATGCAGTTCAGTGATCGCAGCCCACATAGCATCGCGAGGCTCTGACGCCGCGTACCCTCCGAGCGAAGGATCTTCGGGGTCGATGACTGGGCCCTGAACGTGACCATGAATGCGATGGAGGTGGGTCGCCATGTTGGTCGCTGTGGCAGTGTCGCCCAGCCACATAGGAGCGTGCATGCCCGAGTTGCGCTGGAACCGTTCGAAGAAGTCGAACATGGTGAACGTGCCGGCTCGAGCTTTCCGGGAGATGGGGTCCATGTCTCGAATGCCCGCGGTGATCGGCTTGTAGAGGAATTGAAACGCTGCCTGCGCCGCCGTCTCAAACACAATCGACGCGGGATGAAGAAGGATCTCCCAGGCCACCGATCCAGGGCCGAAGAGGCCGTAATCTCGGGTGCCGTCATCGTTTACTGACTGGCCTGCTGCAGTGACCTCACCAAAGCGACGCCATCGTCCAGCGGTTCCGAGCATCAACTCTTCCGTGATGACCGGGGGTGTCATCTTGCGTTCGGCATTGACTGCAGTACTCATGCGTGGACTCCCTTGTCTTTACGTACGAATATCGTTCGTAATTGCAATTTAGCGAACCCCTGCACCAAAAACAAGTAACGAGAGGCGCCCTCGGGTCCATCGCTCGCTCGGCGGCGGCCGATACGCCGACGCTACGATGAGCAATTGGTAACGAAGGGGTGTGACGTGAGCGTGCAGGACAGTCGGCCTCTGGGCCGTCCGCGTGATCCCGAGATTCGCGCCAAAGTTCTTCTGGCAGCGCAGCGCGTCTACATCCGGACGGGGCTTGCAGGTTTCACATTCGAGGCGATCGCACGGGAAGCTGCCGTCGGCAAGCCGGCAATTTATCGCCGGTGGAAATCCTCGTCCGATCTGCTGGACGACGTTCTCCGTTCACACGTCCTTGTCCCTGGAGATGCCGCACGAGGGCACATTCGTGGGGAGCTATGGGAGATTGCCCTGCGCACGCTTCGACTCACCCATTCTGAGCAAGGCGCGTTCGTACTCCGCCTCAGCGCGGAACGAGGTCTGCAGCCGGAGCTTTTTGACCAGTATTTCGAGCGACTTCGCAACGTCATTCATTTTGAGAATCGCGCGCTCGTGACGGCCGCGATCGAACGCGGCGAGCTAGCGGAAGATTGCGATGCAGACATCCTCATTCAGGCCATCACTGGGGCGGCGCTGGTGAGTACGCTCATGAGCTTTACCGTCTCGCCCGAAGCAGATTTGGAAGCCGCCGAGCAATTTTGCCGGCGCCTCGTCGACCAGGTCCTGCGGGGCGCTCTGCCCTCGCGCAGCTTTGACCGCTCTCCGCGCGGATAACACGAGGGGTTCTCGTCCTCCACCCGTCACGCAAGTGAGGGATTCGACTCCCCTACTGAGCCGCCTCCACAGCGCGCGGTTGTCCGCGGGTGACATCAGTTGGAGAAGCGCGCCGCGGCGGACTGCTCAGCGGGGGCCCACGAGGGGCTTCTCAATCCTCACTTGCCACGAATAGGGCCGAGGAATGACGAAGGGCCCCGTTTTACTGGGGCCCTATTCGTGGCAAGTGAGGGATTCGAACCCCCGAAGTCTGAGACGTCTGATTTACAGTCAGATCCCTTTGGCCGCTTGGGTAACTTGCCGGGGCGCT